>NZ_JBITBU010000021.1:0-148671 GCF_044452545.1 Nocardia sp. NPDC051900
GTCGAATCCCCAGCGAACGTCGATGCGTAGCGCAGCAACGTCGCCAACGACAACGGCTCGTCCTGCATAGTGCTCAACATCGCAACTCCTTCTTCTTCGATGACTTCCCCACAGAAAGCCAAGTCCCTTTCGGCCACCTTCGGCGTCTACGAAGTGATCGCGTAGAGCAACCCGATCCAACCGACCAGGAATATAGAATCGGCTTGCCGCTAGTGAGCACCGCACACGTCAGCCCACGCTCGAGGTCGGCCCAAGCCACGTCGAATTTGGTGGAGCGGCGGATTTCGGTGTCTGTCATTCGATGCAACTCACGCGGCCTTTGGGATCGCCGACGGTGTTCCTCTTCGATGTTCGTCCGGAATGCCCAGTGCGGCGTCCACGATCGAGGTGGTTCGTCAGCCCAGTAGGGCCTGAGTGGGTGCCGGTGGACCGGAAGTTCTCGTGGCGGGCGATGTTCAGTTGGGTGAGCCGGTCGGCGATTTGGTGGGTGCAGGTCTCGGCGCAGACCTCGCGTGGGCCGCCGATCGTGATCGCCTCGCACAGTTCGGGTTGCCTAGTCGTGCTCGGCCCGGCAGGGCTGGTCGAAGGGTGGATGCGACCTCACACGTACGGCGCAGTACCGAGCAGCTCGATCACCGCACTGAAGTCTTTGTCGCCATGTGTGTGAGCCATCTTGCCGAAGATTGTGGCGGCCTGAGTACCTATCGGCGCCGGCGAGCCCGTCGCGGATATAGCCTCCAGCGCCAGTCCGAGGTCTTTATTCATCAGCACAGTCGAAAACCCGGGAGCGAAGTCATGATTGGACGGCGATTCCGGTACGGGCCCCGGAACGGGGCAATTTGTGTTCGCAGCCCAACAATTTCCGGTCGAGCGGGTTATCACGTCGAAGAATGTCTGTGCCGATAAGCCGAGCCGCTCGGCGAGCAGGAAGGCTTCGGCTACGGCGATTTGCTGCACCGCAAGCACCATATTGTTGCAGATCTTGGCAGCCTGCCCGCAACCCGAGGCCCCACAGTGAATTACTTTGCCTGCCATGCATTCCAGCATCGGCAGTGCCCCTGCCAACACCGATGCAGAGCCGCCAACCATGAATGTCAACGTTCCCGCCACCGCGCCAGCTACCCCACCCGACACCGGTGCGTCGAGATGGTCGAAGCCGTGTTTATTCGCAACTTCATGAACGAATATGGCATCGTCGACAGATATGGTTGAGCTGTCAATAAAGAGCGTCTCCGGCGAAGCCACGGGCAGTATGTCACGATAGCAGCGTTTGACCGCTTCCCCGTTGGGCAGCATCGTTATCACCACATCGCTGTGCTCCACTGCGGCTCGCGCAGCGTCGGAGATCAGTACGCCCCTTTTCGCTGCGCAGGCCGATGCAACTGTCGCAGGGTCGAAACCGCGCACGTTGTAGCCGGACGAGACCAAGCGCGCCGACATCGGTCCACCCATGTTTCCGAGCCCGAGGAACGCGATCGTGGGTTTTGCATCCTTACTCATGATCAATCTCTTTCAGGTACCGCCTGCGATCGAGATAAACACGGAGCGTGCGGCAATTATTTACTGACAGGTCCGATGGTTGAGCGCGTGAACGCGTGCGGCGCACTTACCATAACTGGCTTTGCACCTAGGTTGATGCGCGGGTTTAATCCATAGTCGGAATCACGAATTCAGCACCATCCTTGATTCCGGACGGCCACCGCGATGTCACGGTCTTGACCTTGGTGTAGAACTGGATCGACGCCGGACCGTGCTGGTTGAGGTCGCCGAAGCCTGAGCGCTTCCAGCCGCCGAAGGTGTGATACGCCACCGGCACCGGGATGGGCACGTTCACACCGACCATGCCGACTTGGACCCTGGATACAAAATCACGCGCCGTGTCGCCGTCGCGGGTGAACACCGCGACGCCGTTGCCGTACTCGTGCTCCGACGGAAGCCGCAAGGCCTCTTCATAGTCCTTGGCTCGCACCATGCACAGAACCGGCCCGAAGATCTCGTCGGTGTAGATGGACATGTCTGATGTGACATGGTCGAACAGCGTCGGGCCGATGAAGTAACCGTGCTCCAACTTATCGTCGCCGAATTGGAAGTCGTCCGCACCCCGTACGCGACCGTCGACGACGAGGTCGGCACCGACGGCCACGCCTGCGGCGATGTAATCGCGCACCCGCTCCAGCGCAGCGCTGGTCACCAACGGGCCGTACGTCGTCTTGGGGTCAAGGCTGTGGCCGACTCGCAAGTCCCTTGTCCGCTCAACCAGCCTGGCGCGCAGCCGATCTGCAGTCTGATCACCGACCGGCACCGCGACGCTGACTGCCATGCACCGCTCCCCCGCGCTGCCGTAGCTGGCGCCGATCAACGCGTCGACAGCCTGGTCGAGGTCGGCATCGGGCATGACGATCATATGGTTCTTGGCTCCGCCGAAACATTGCGCGCGCTTTCCGTTGGCCGCGGCACTCGAGTAAATGTACTGCGCGATGCCCGAGCTGCCGACGAAGCCAATCGCCTTGATCTCGGGATGTTCCAGAATGGCGTCCACGGCTTCCTTGTCGCCCTGCACCACCTGCAAGACGCCCGGCGGGAGGCCAGCCTGTTCGAAGAGTTCGCCGAGCCGCAACGGCACCGAAGGGTCGCGTTCGGAAGGCTTGAGTACAAAAGCGTTTCCGCACGCGATTGCAGGTCCTGCCTGCCACAGCGGGATCATCGCAGGGAAGTTGAACGGGGTGATGCCCGCGACGACCCCCAGTGGCTGGCGCAACGAGTAGACGTCGATTCCGCTGCCCGCATTCTCGGTGTACTCACCCTTGAGCAGGTGCGGGATGCCGACGCAGAATTCGATCACCTCGACACCGCGCTGAATGTCACCGAACGAGTCCTCCATTGTCTTACCGTGCTCCATCGACAGCATTCGCGCCAACTCGTCGCGGTTTTGATTGACCAGATCGATGAACCTCATCATCACCCGGGCTCGACGCTGAGGGTTCCAGGCAGCCCATTCCTTCTGCGCCTCGACGGCACCTGCGACGGCGACGGCGACGTCGGCAGGCGAGCCCATCGCCACCTGCGCTTGCGTCTCGCCGGTGTTGGGGTTGACGACGTCGACGGTTCGGGTCGATTGCCCGGCAGTACGCTGTCCATTGATGAAATGTTGAATCTGCGAAATCATGAGTGCTATCCAGGTAGAAGGTTTCAGATGCTGCGGAAGGTCGCGGAGGCCGAGGGGCGCACATCCCGCTAGGGCGCAAACTGCTTGCGTCCCAAGCCGAGAGTGGACATCACGATGCGGTCTTTCGTGGCGTCCGACACGTAGCGGAAAAACAGCAATGCGCCCTTCGCCTGAGCGCCCACAACGTACCGGGCGGCAGGCTTGCGCGAGACCAGCGCTTTGATCACAGCACGCACCACGGCCGCAGGCGGATCGGCCTTTCCCTTTGCCAAAGCCTCGCCTGTCGCCGCGATGGCTCGAGTGTAGATAGCCTTCGCTTCTGGGCTACCCGCGTACGCCGAGTTCTTCTCGGCAGTTGCGAAGAACCCAGTCGCGATGGCCCCAGGCTCGATATAACTGACCGACACACCTTGATATTTGAGCTCCATTCGAAGTGCGGAGCTGATCGAATCCAAGGCGGCTTTCGACGCAGACATCGCTCCATACATCGGTAGCGTCATTCGGCCTGCGGCACCACCGATGTTCACGATCCGGCCGTTCGCCGGCCGCAACATGGGAAGCATGGCCTGGGTCACGGCGACGTGCCCGATGACGTTGACCTCCATTTGGTGGCGCAGCGCGGCAATCGGCACCAGTTCCAGCGGGCCGTTGACGCTGATACCAGCGTTGTTGACCAGACCATAGAGTGGGCCGCCGTTGATGCGGGCGCTGATCTCGTCACGGGCCGCTGCGATCGACTCCGGATCGCATATGTCGAGTTCGATCTGCTGGATTCCGTGACGGCCGCTCAACCGGCCGTCCGGGTTACGCACGCCGGCGTACACAGTAAAGCCTAGCTCTGCCAACCGCGTGACGATGGCGGTTCCTATCCCGCCCGACGCGCCCGTCACAAGAACGTTTTTCATTTCGGTCGACACTTACCGGCTCCTTAAATTCAATATTCACGGCAATATTCCACTACCGCGGCCGTGTTGCATTAATTTCGGGTCGGCCCGGCTGGAGCGGCATCGCCGGCTCCGTCTGTCAAAATAGTGGCGGGCAACGAAGTCAGTCTGGTATGCAACTATCAGCTAGAACACCAGAAGGTTATTCGGGAAGACGCTGAGTAGTTGCCGACACAGGTTGTGATTGTGTGGTCGAATAGGTACCGCGATAGAACAGCAAAGGTCGTTCCTGTGGTATTGCAGGCTCGCGGACAGCGAAGACTCGCCCAACGACGATGTGGTGGTCTCCTGCATTATGGATGGTCTCGATCGTACAGTCGATCCAGGTCAAGGCGTGATCGAGGGCTGGCGATCCGGTGGGTGCGGGCCGCCATGCGACGGATTCGAATCCGCGATCTCCCGCAGTTCCGAAGTGTGCGCTCAGTTTCTCCTGTTCGCGTGAAAGTACGTTCACGCAGAACGATCCGGCCTGCTCGATGTGCAACCAACTGCGCGAGGATCTGCGTGGGCAAAACAATATCAAGGGCGGCTCCAGCGAAACGGACGCAAATGATTGGCAGGTGAATCCATAGGCTTTCCCATTGTGAATGGCCGTGACAACGGTAACTCCCGTGCAGAAATGTCCCAGTGTCTCCCGAAATCGGGCGGGGTCTATGCGGCTGTCAGTGGGAGATACGGTTAGGTGTTCATTGTGACTCACGTACGAACTAGCCCGGCCCGCGGCATGCATGCCTTCCCAGAAGGTCTACATCGAAGTCCGCGGCAATGTCGGCATTTGAGGAGACGAGATGACCTCGTCGAGCGAGGAGCCAAAGCGGCGCGCTGTGCAGCGCCATTGCCGCAGTCGCTGATCCGTGCTTTCGTCGTCATATTTCTCAATTCCTTTGATCGTTCATGACCCTAAGGCGGCCGCCGTAGCGGCGGCCTTCATGAAAGTCCGAGTAAGCCCCACGTCTTTCCCTCTGCGGCGCCGAGAAGCTCTTGCCCGCAGTCCTTGTAGAATGAGTCGCCAACCAGGACATGTTGGGTTACGGCATGTACATCGCGCAGACATCGCTGCAATGCACTGTCACGCAGCGCTGTTCCGCCGCCGACTCGGTAAGACCACGTGGCGACCTGTTCCGCGATGGTCGTGGCATGCAGCAGCGCCAAATGCAGCATCGTCTGGTGGCGGGTCGAGAATGGTTCACCGGCTAGGATCGAGGCTTCCAGGTCCGACCATTGCTCGTAGACGAAAGCACGTGCACTGCGCAGTGCCGCTTCGATTTTCGCGTACGCGGCCTGTACACGTTCGTTGTATGCAGGTGGCGCGAACGGCCCTTTAGCCGAACTCGCGATGACGACGGCTTCGTCGAGCGCGTGCCGCGCAACGCCGAGAGCCGCAGCGGTATGACCCAAGAGAGCCCAGGCCGGGAAGCCGATCATCGCAAAGGGTCCACCGTGCGTGGGCGCGCCGGTCAGGTCGATGCCATTGTCGCCCGGGACAATGACGGATTCGATGGTGTAGTCGACGCTGCCGGTTGCGCGCAGTCCGAGCACATTCCAGTTGCCCGCGGCCTGCACATGGGTCCTGGGCACGAGGAAGACCCGAACCTGGGGTGCGCCGTTGGCGTCGAGCTGAGGGCTGCCGTCTGGTCTCGTGATGAGGCAGGTGCCCAGAATCAAGTCGGCGACATGGAACCCACTGGCATAGGACCAGCGTCCGCTGATTCGGAAGCCTCCCTCAGCCGGCGTGGCCCGCCCGGTAGGCGCTCCCTGACCCGCGATCATGGGTGTTCCCTGTTCACACAATCGGGCAGCCACTGCCGGATCGAGATAAGACAGCATCATGGCCAGACTGTTTGTCACCATGGCGACCCAGCCCGCCGAGCCATCGGCGATCGCGATTGTTTCGAGTATCCGAAGAGCTTCGAGCGGGGGTATTCCGCAACCGCCGTGTTCTTCGGGTGCGCAGAAGTTCAGAAGGCCTGCCGAACGCAGGGCGTCGACAGTGTTGTCATTCAAATGTCCCAGGCTGTCGTTGGCGGGTGCCTCGGCTCGCAACAACTCGGTCAGCGACTCCGCGCGGCCTAGTAGTTCGGCGGCCGAAGTCGGCAGCGCGCCCACTCGTACAGTCGACATCGCAATCACCGTCCGCTGGTCGGCCCGGGCAGCACCGCGCCGGCGAGAAGTTGACGACACAGGGCCACCACAATGTCCGGGTGGGTGACGTGCGGAACGTGCGCTCCGGCAAGCCGATGTACCTCGATGTGCAGCAAATCGGCAAGTCGGTGCGCTCCAGCGGTCAGGTACGACGGGGATTCGGCTCCGATTGCGATAGTCAGCGGGACCTGCGGCTGGAAAGTTTCGGCGGTGAGCTCGGACAGACCGGGGAACTCGGTATTGAAGAGGGTTGCGGCATTACCCAGCATCCGATCTCGCAGTGCGGGTGCGATCGCGTCGTAGACGTCACTGCCCGCGACGAGACGAAGCATCGCTTCCGCCCCGCCTCGATAGTCACCGGCGGCGAGGAACGGGGCAATGGCTTCGAGCATCGGACCGGTCGCGACAGTGGGGTCCTCGAGCAGGAATGCCAGGAACGGCTCGTGCAACACAGCCAGGCGGACGAGGTCCGGCCGCTGTAACGCCAGGTTCAACCCGATCGCTCCGCCTAGGCTATTTGCCCATACCGCAGCCGGTCCTACGTCCAGGAACTCCAGCAGAGCTGCCGCGTCACCCGCCTGTTGGTGCAGCGACGTCGCCGTCCAGCCATCTGGCGCAGGGCTGCGGGAGTTTCCGCGTCGGTCGTAGGTGATCACGGTGTTGGTTTCGGAAAGCGACTCGCTCACCGCTTCCCATCCACCGGCGTCACCGAATGCGCCGGAGATGAACAGGATAGGTGGACCGTCTCCGCGCGTCTCGTAGTGCAGCTCGGTCTCGTTGAGGATGGCCGTGGCTGCCCTGTAGTTGCTTGTCATTCGTGTCCTTTGCCTCATTGCAGTGGATAACTTGGTGCTGATCAAGACGGCACATCATGTGCTGGCTATGTCGGAGACGAAGCCTGATCGGCGAGCTTGCCGCAGTCCGTAGCGGGTAATGCCGCCGATCACCACCCGATACAGCAGTTTCGACGGCGGTAGCCGATATCCCGCCTGTGTGTGGGGTGCGTACGACACCTCATCGGCCCCGGCCTCCGCTTCGAGCCAGCCGGTGTAGAGGCGCTGCTCTTGGCCGAGCGCGGCCTTACTGAACCAGTGCGCTGTCAAACCCGCACGTCGGCCACCACCCGGAACGAGCCCTTGGGGAATATCGAGCGCAATTCCGTGCTCGGTTTGCCGAACTCCACCGACGGGCACCACCATCGGGAAGCCGTCCCCGTCGACCCAGCCGAGCAGCGCGTCAGGTAGCTTCGAGACTCGCCTCACCACCTGGGCGATATCAACCCTGGGACTGGTGCCCTTGCCCGGCGGTTTTTGCGATGCCAGCAGACCAACCGGTGTGGGTACTCCATGCACCACCCTCTCCGTTCGGCACGACAGATCCGACCATGTCGAGACCCGTTCCACCGCCACGCGAATCCCGATGCGCTCCCACTGGTAAGCCTTCATCCACCAACCCCATAGGCCGCGATCTCGCGGTCCCATGAATCGTTCCCAGTTCGCCTCGATCGATTCCAACCACGCTCGGTCCACGTTGGTCGAAAACGAGGCGGTTCCTTGCATCAGCACGTAGTGCGGTTCGTGGGCGTAACCGTGACGTCGGGTGTGGAAGGCGAGCGCGACCCGAGGATTGCGTCGTATCCGCGCGAGCTTGCGCCAGGCCGCCAACGAACTCAGAAGAGTCACTGTGCCATCCGCACGGTCTTGCAGAGCAAAGTTCGTCAGTGGCGTCATCACTACCCCACCCGCCGGCGTGACGCTTGCGAACATGACCACCAAGTCTCCACTCAGGACGGTTTCGACCTCGTCTGTCCAGCTGACAACGCCTGTTTGCCGCTCGCTGGAACCGTCCGAACCACTCATTGAGAGAGCCTCCGATCGCTGTGATGTTGCCAAGAGGATAATTCTCGACAAGGTTGATTGTCAAGACCCACAGTCTCGACAAAGTGGTGTTCACTCGCGCGCTACGCTGACTTGGTGACGAATGAGACATCAGGCGGCACCGACAACGCGCCAGCCTCGACTATGCGACGCCGCCACACCGGACGGCGCCGCAACGAGGAGGCGCGGCAGGCGATTCTGCACTCGGCCATCGCATTGCTGACAGCACCCCACTCATCCACCATCACAATGGATGCGCTGGCGAAAGAAGCAGGTGTCGGTGTTCAAACCATCTACCGATGGTGGCCATCCAAAGCTGCGGTCCTAGCCGATGCGTTGACAAACGACGCCCGCGACCGGATACCGGAAACTGATACAGGTACCACACTAGGAGACCTCACGGCCTTCTTGGCGGCCTCGTTCCGAGCGGCGAACTCGACGCCGGTGTCGCGCGCACTCAGAACACTGATGGCCGCGGCTCAGCACGATCCTCATGCCGCCGAGGTTCTTCGTACCTACACCGCTCAACGTCGATCAGTAGTGCTCGCGATACTCGAGCACGGACAACGGCGCGGCGAACTCACAACCGATGCCAACCTCCCCCTTGTGGTCGACCATGCGTTCGGTTTCATCTGGTATCGACTGCTGGTCGGGCACGCCCCCCTCGACGAGACAGCCGCCGCGGAAGAGGCCACCTATCTGCTCCGGCCAATACTGAATAATCTGCGTGAATGAGATTCGATCAGCCTAGGGGCACGACCCAGTCCGGAAGGCACGCCCCGATGCTCATGCGTGGCATAGGCAACAAAACTGGCGGTACGCGGGCTCGCCAGTCGCGATAATACTCGGGACGCAAGTCGAATACCGGCGGCGGAAGGGCCGTCGGCAGACCCTACCGATTGATGGCGTCAGTGACGGAATACTCCTGCGGGTTGAGGAACTGGGGATCATGCAGGGCCAGCATGTCCCATACCGCTTTGGTCGAAGCTAATTGGTCGCTAGTCCAGTTGTGCCGGTAGTTGGTGTCGTGCAGCTGACCCGTGTCGCAGACACCGTCGGTTGCGATATCTGAATACTGCCCGCGGTGCCTGAGCACTGCCGCTGCACCCCGACCGAGCACAGTCCCTTCTTCACGAAACCCGTCTCATCGACCACCAGCACCCCGTCCGGTGAAGCCAATGCCTCGACCACATACGCGCGGACCTGATCGCGCACCTCGCGCGCCCGGTTCAGCAGATGCCGGCACCCGTCGGGACACTCACCGCCCCCGCCGACCTCGGCCAGCTGTCGTGAGTTCTTCCACTCCGCCAGCGCCAGCAACCCTGCCACATACGCCCTCGCCCACCCTGCGGCTCCGCCCGCCCGAACAACCCCACCAACGCGAGCCAACACATCATCCAGACTCCCTCGCCACACCGAAATATCCTGCGGCACAACGTTATCCAGCAGCAGGCCGCAGAATCTTCGACGGAGAGTGTCAACCGTCCTCGAGCGTTGATATCGACCGGTTGCGACATCATGGCCCCTCCGATCCGGTCGGCACCCAAGGAGTGAGGCTCGTCGAGAAGGGATGGATCACCGGAAAATTTACCGGAACCGACCGTATTGACAAACGTCTTGTCGAGACGTACGGTATTGACAACTCGAATTGACCCGAAGGTGATGCGGACGTTTCACAGAGTTCGCCCGAAGATGCGTCGAAGTGAGGTGGTGAACCATGTATCTGAACGGGGATGCGTCACCAGAGGAGCGACAAGGCGACCATCCCTCTTCGATGGGCGATGTGCCGCTGTTGGATCCAGCACAGCTGTTTCAGGCGATCTCCGGGCGCTTCTCCGGCGTCTTACCATTGTCTGGATGGGCACGGGAACTTGGCGATTTGCATGCCGAATTGATGCGGTTCGAACTCGACCGGGTGCCGCGGCTACGCGACTTCGATAGTGAGCAAGTTCGCGCCAGGATCGATCGAGTCATAGGTGAGATCGATGCATGGGCGGCGGTCCATGTGCCTCGCGCGAAAGGCGCACGGAAGCATACACATTCACTGGGCGAGGTCATCAGTCACATCACAAAAACCTACGCCGAGGCTTGGTGGACAGTACTGCATTCAGTAGATACCGAACTGCGATGCCAGGCTTGGTTCCATCTGGGCGAGGCTCGCGAAGGCTATACCGAAATGGTTAACGAGTTACGGGAAAGGCATCTTCAACTACCGTTGGGGGCGAGTGGAATTCGAAGAGGTCGAATCGGATGTTGAAGGCGCGATCAAGACTACCGCCAGTAACGCAAAGAGCCCATCGACCATCTCAGCAACGAATATGAGAGGCACGTATGGAAAACCCAAATTGATACAGGCTTGGACGACGACTTTCGGGCCGATCAGAAGTCCCAGTTGAATGAGCAGGCAGGCGAAGCCGGATCCATTGGATGCATTTATCTGAGCCTGTTTCAACGATATCCTACTCCGGTTCAGGCCGCCCCGAGGTGCGGATGCTCGGCATCCTCACTCCCTGGCAATGACGCCACGGTAGTTCACAATGGCGTGATCCTCGGGTCGGCAGTGAACTCGAGGTCATTCAGTTCAATGCCGTCGAATGCGACATATGGCCTGCTCTGTCTGCATGCAAGCCCCTCCGCTGGAAGCGGAGTTTCGTCCATCGTCTAACGATTAAGTATTTGGGAATATTTTGTTCCATGATTGAAGTACATTGCTTGATATGCGGAACCGAGTTGTACTCGAAAACGGATCGTCCTCGACATAGTCATGAGTGCTGTTTCTGTTTCACATCGGAGCAACGTGGCATTCGAATGACATCGGAGGATTGGAACGCTGTCGCTGGTTGGCTCGACCCGAGTCGAAACGTGCTCAGGGGGCAAATGGCGGCCGAATAACTGCCTCGACCCTGGCTCAGGGACGATCAGGCGCGCCCTGCTCTCCGGCAAGCTCGGCCGGGTCGTCGTGACGACATCGCCACCGCCGTCCCGGATTCCGAATTTCGTATTCACTATGCTGCCGAACGCCGACTCCGTGGCCGAAGCCCTGCCCCAGGCAGGGGACGGCGTCTTCGATCTCGCCGATGCGGAAGCTGTTGTCATCGATTGCTCGGACTATCGATGTGGACCAGGCCCGCGGACTCCACACGGTTGCCGAATATCGCTCGGTTCGTTTTCTCGATGCGCCGGTTTCCGGAGGAGTCAACGGCGCTATGGCGGGACGCTGACGATCATGGTGGGCGGTGACGAGTCATTCGAATCAGCTCGGCCATCCTCGAGGATTTTGGCAGCTATGTCGTCCATCTAGGCGGTGCCAAACTCGGACAAGCCGCGAAGATCGTCAGCAACATTAGCTTCGGGATTTGTCTCGCCGCCACATGTGAAGGGGTCGTGTTGGCCGAGCAACTGGGGCTGGACTCACCCGCTCGTGCAGCGATAACGGGGCTGCGCGCATCTGGCACCCGGTCGCCGACGTTGTGAACAGCACGCCCAGCGGCCGAGACTTCGCACCCGGATTTATCGCATCCCTCTTGGTCAAGGACCTCACGCTGGCGCTCCGTGCCGGCGACACCGCAGGTAGCCCGCTGAAAATCGCGTGCACAACCCATCGCCTGTCACCGAACACATGAATGCCGACGTCGCGCACCTCGACTGCATCTCCCTTCACCGCCCTACGCGCGGTCGTGACGAGCCGGACCGGCTTGAGGTGCTGCGATGAGACACCTTCTGTCGATCTCAGGCGGCGAGTGCGCGTTGGCGGTTGCTGACGTGGGTTTCTTCGTTGTAGGCGATGCCGCGGGTCAGGCAGTGCCACAGGAAGTCGAGCCACCGGTTGGCCAGCGCGCGCAGGGCACGGTGGTGGAATTTGCCTTTGGCGATCTTGGAGTCGTATAACTCGAGTGCCCATTTGGAGGTGCACAGGCTGCAGAACGCCCATCGATGGACCGCAGCGCCGAGGTAGCGTTGTGCGCGAGTCTGCGGTTGACGACGAATTCGCTGCGTCCGGATCTGCGGGTGACCGGTGCGGTGCCTACGTAGCATTGCAGCGCGTTCGCGGTCATGTATTGCTGGTTGTGGCCCCGATTTCGTCTGCGATCCGGGCGGCGAGGACATGCCCGAGTCCGGGAAGCTCAGGTAGATTTCACCGCCCGGGACGGCTTTTCCGGGATCGGGATCCCTGGGCTGTTTGTCACGACGATAGCGGACATCGCCGAGCAGCAACCCGCTCATGCGCCGTGCCCAGTCTTTACGGTCTTGGCCCAGGACCATCAGCTGGTTAGCGGTCATCGCGATGGTGGTGGCCTTGGCGCGCACCAGATACTCGCGGGCGAGCAACTGCTCGACCGCCAGCGCGCCCAGCACCCGAGCAGCGAAGCGGTCGGGCCATCCGTGTTTCGCGCCACAGGCGAATGCTTCCAGACTGTCACGGTCGAGCTCGGCCAGATCAGCGTTAGTACCGGATACGCCTGTCTCTCATTCGCTGTCAGCGGACGCTGGCCCGGAGCCGTGATCCAGACCGAATATGCGGCGGATTTCTTGTTCATACTGTTCGAAGGGCAGCTTGCGTTTGAGTACCGTGATCGCCTGCGCATCCTTACCAACGACGCGCCGAAAGGTGTCGTCCGATTCGAGAGCTGCCGCGCAAATTGCCTCTACGACCTCGTTGGGGTCCTGCAGGCGCCCAGTGATCATCGTGCGGTCGATGGCCTCCGTCATCCAGGCGAATGTCTCGCGCTCGGGATGGTCGTCGGCGAAGGCGGCGGGATATCTCGCGGCACCAAAGAAGTTGGTGTCGTATGCCCCCGGTTCGATCACCACGACCCTTACCCCGTGTGCCGCCAGCTCCCAGCGCAGCGCTTCGGAAAGTGCCTCTACACCGTGCTTACTAATGCTGTACGCCGACTCGAACGGCGCTCCGACGAGCCCCGCCATGGAACTGATGTTCACCACCGTCCCCGATCGGCGGGCGATCATCGACGGGACGACATATCGAACCATACGAGCTACACCGAGTACGTTCACATCGAAGGTCTGCGTCAGGTCGTTGTCGGAGAACGTCGTCAGCGGCCCTAAGGGACCTCTCTGACCGGCATTGTTGACCAAAGTATCGATTTCGCCTTCGGCGTTGATTTCCTGCAAGGCACTTTCGATGGAGTCCGAATCGGTGACGTCCAAGCGGTGCAGTGACAGGGGTAGATCTTCCTGTTGGGCAGCTCGCGTCAATGGCTCGGCCGCCGTGAGATCACGCATAGTGGCGAATACGCGCTGGCCGCGGCGTGCGAGCTCGAGCGCACTGCGCTGACCGAAGCCGCTACTGCAACCGGTGATGAGAATGTTCGTCATTGGAATGGCTGTCCTTTCGCTGGCTTGCCCAGATAGGAGTTGACTTGACGGCGACGCTTTGTGGTAAGCCGAGCGCCGGCAAAGCGCTCGGCGGATGGATTGGATGCGGCATTGATCTTTAGATGATCAACGTCTGGCCAATAGCCAGCATTAGCTTGCTGCGGCCAAGACCTAGTTAGCCATTGCGACGCCAGAGGATGGCTACACTGCTATCCATCCCGCAGTGATCTCGCCCTAAAGGGGAGTGGCGGGGAAGGTTGGTGACCACCCATGCCGACCGTCCTGACAGGACCGAAAAGCGCGCACCGCCGCACGCAACGGGCACCTGCAACAACGAGTGCGCTATCGACTATTTTGTGCACCATTAAGAGTCCAGATCGAAGGGCCGGCAATGCCAGACAAGAAGATTGTCGCGCAAATTCCTCACACCGCATGTCGTGTTCCTCAACCAGATGAGCATCTGGTCAAGGAACACGATCGGAGGGATGCGCTTCGGTGGGGTTCATCACGACGTCGGCTCGTCTTCCGACCGGCGACCGAGCAGAGCTTCAGACCAGGCCGATCAGACTCCATGCCTTTCCCTCGGCCACGCCGAGCAAAGCTCGTCCGCAAGTCTTTGTAGAAGGCGTCTCCGATCAGGACGTGCTGAGTGGCGGCGTGGATGTCGCGGAGAGATCGTTGCGGAGCGCCCTCGCGCAGAGCGGTGCCGCCGCCTGTCCGATAGGACCATTGTTCTGCTGCATTAGTCGCATTCAGCAGGGTCAGTCGCAGAAGGGTGTGCTGACGTGTGGCGAACTCGTTGCCGGCCTCGACTTCGACCTGGATGTCGGCCCATTGCTCGAAGACGAAAGCGCGAGCACTTCGGAGGCACGCCTCGGCCCAGGAACGGTCTTGCAGACCGAAATTTTTGAGGGGACTCAGCACAACCCCCTCGGCCGGCGTGACGTCGGCAAGCATCACGGCCAAGTCGCCGTTCAGGACCTCCTCGACCAAGTCGGGCCAGTCGCATCCGCCACTTGGCTGAACCGCATTGTTCGTGCCGCTCACTCCCGCACCTCCTCGCAGAATACCGGTACGGTAAGTCTTGACAAATCATGTTGTCAAGACGCATCGTTCTGATAAATTAGAGGATGACAGTGCGCGATACCCGCTCGAATTCGCCAGCCTCAGGAGTTTGCATGCTGCGCCGACTCCAACAGGTAGGCGGGGTGATGAGGCTGGCGCAGGCACCTCGCAGGACCGCGCCAGGCGGTATCCTCAAACGTGACGGAGGCAGCGGATTTGGTACAGCAGACACCGGCCGGAGGTTCCCGTCGGCCCCATACTGGCCGACGCCGCAACGAGGAAGCCCGCCAGGCAGTGTTGCAGGCAATGATGGATCTTCTAATGGCTTCGGACACCACCGCCATCACGATGGAGGCGCTTGCCACAGCCGCCGGGGTCAGCAAGCAGACGATCTATCGCTGGTGGCCGAACAAGGCTTCCGTGGTCGCGGAGGCTTTGAGTGAACGAGCCCGCGCGCGCGTACCGACCGTGGATACCGGAAGCGTTCTCGGCGACATGACTGCGTTCCTGCAAGCCACCTTCAAAGCAGCCAACTCCCGCCCGGTCGCTCGTGCTCTGCGAACACTGCTTGCCGAAGCACAAACCGATTCTGGAGCCGCCGAGATCCTTCACACCTACACTGACGAGCGGCGTCAAGCGTTGGCAGCGTTGCTACAAAGAGGCCAACAGCGAGGGGAACTCGGCGAGGATATCGATCTCCCCTTAATCATCGACCAAGCGTTCGGCTTCGTGTGGTATCGGCTTGCAGTTCGACACGCAACCCTCGACCGCTCCGCCGCGATCGCGCTCTCTGAGAACCTACTGCCGGGAACACACTCTTCTTCACAGACATAGTCGACGACCCATGGAGAGCACTGATCGGAACCATGGATGACCCCGGGGTACCTTCCTTCCCTGAGGACTTGAAAGACAACGGGCTTCAGGTAGCCGTAGAACGCGCCGAATTTCGGGCGGATATGCCGTAGCTGCTTGTTACAGGTGGTCGGTGACGGTAGATGGTTTCGCGGGAGACGCCGAAGGTTTCGGTGATTTGGGCGACAGTGTAGCGGGCGTTTGGCTCAGTGCGCTCGGCCTGCGCCTTTTGGGTGCCTGCGGTGCCGTGTCGGGGCTGCGAAGGTGGTGGGATTTGAACCGTCACGAGTCGGGGACCGCTTCCTCCTAGTGGAAGATGGTTCCCATCATGTCGAAGCGCTACCCCCGAGGTTCGTGAGAAGGCTGTGCGTCTGGCTCTCGAGCGCCTCGATGAGTACGGCACCCCGTATGCCGCTGCGCAGGCAATCGCGCGGTTGGTAGATGTCCATTTCGAGACGCTGCGGATCTGGATCAAGAAGGCGTTGGCCGAGGGCCGAGCGAAGCGGCCGGCGCGGGCCTGTCCGCGACCGAGCGCGAGGAACTGACCGAACCGCGGCGAGAGGTCCGCGACCTCAAGCAGGCCAACGAGATCCTGGAGCTGGCGTCGACTTTCTTCGCGTTGCTGTTGGGGCCCAGCGAGGTTCGCTCGTTTTTCGCTGCCCCGGGCGTTCGAATGCTGGTGGCTTGTCACGATGTGCGGCCCCGCTGGGCCCGGCCAGTGGGGTTCGTGGCTTGATATGAGCGCGTGAACTGCCCAATTGACGCGTACCCGCCCTTACTCGGCTCGTCAGATCTGGATGAACTGCGGAGAGGACGAAAACCGTTGAGCCTGATCGTGATCGGCGTAGATGCTCACAAGCGCAGCCATACCATGGTGGCCGCCGACTGGCGGTGAAGACGATCGGAACGACCAGTGAAGAACATCTCAAGGCCGTGGAGTGGGCCAAACAAGGGTCCGGCGTGAGGTTCGCGCTGGAGGACTGCCGCCATGTCACCCGTCGGTTCGAACGCGATCTGCTGGCCGCGGGATTCGAGGTCGTCCCGGTGCCGACACATCTGATGGCCGCCGCCCGCCAAGGTAGCCGGCAGAAGGGTAAGTCCGACCCGATCGACGCCCTGGCCGTCGCGCATGCCGCGTTGCGCGAACTGGATCTGCCGACCGCGCGCTTGGACGGGCCCGCACGAGAGGTGAAGCTGCTGTCGGACTACCGCCACATCCCGGTCACCGAGCGCACCGACCGTCTGCGCTGGCACCTGCACGAACTCGACCCCGGTCTGGAGATCCCCTCCCGCGGGCTGCGCCGCTACTGCGTAACCCACGACCTCGCGCAACGACTGACCGGCTTCGACGGGCTGGTCGCCCGGCTCGCACGGCAGATGACCGCACGCTGCCGGGAGCTGACCCGACAAGTCAACGATCAGGAAGGCCAACTGCGCGACTGGGTCCGGGCGCTAGCGCGAGCCTGCTCGCCATCCCCGGCTGCGGAGTACTGTCGGCCGCGGTGATCATCGGGGAAACCGCTGGGGCCGGGCGGTTCCGGAACAAGGATGCTTATGCGCGGTTCACCGGGACCGCGCCGATCCCGGTGAAGTCGGGCGCCACCTCGGGCAAGGTGCGCCTCAACCGCGGCGGCAATCACTGGATCAACTGCGCCCTGCACATGATCGCACTCACCCAGACCCGCGGCCTCGGGCCCGGCAAGGACTACGTCGACAAGCTCGTCGGCCGCGGCAAGACCCGCGTCGAGGCCGTGCGATTGCTGCGCCGACGTCTGTCCGACGTGGTCTTCCGTTCCCTGATCACCGACGAGCGAGTCGCCGCACAGACCTGCCCCGCGAATACGGAAACGGTTGTTTTGCAGATGGCTTGACATAGGAGCATCCGGGAACTCGACCCGCGACACCGGTGATCGTCGGGTTCATCGACGAGTACCGCCAGGTCTACGGCGTCGAGTCGATCTGCCGCGCGCTGTCTGCGCACGGAGTCCAGATCGCGCCGCGGACCTACCGCAAAGCCCGCCACCGACCACCCTCGGCCCGCGATGCCACCGACGCCTACCTCGAGAACGCGTTACGAGACCTCGCGGGCAAGCCCGAGCAAATGTACGGCCGCCGCAAGATGACCCGCTACCTGCGCCGCCAAGGCCACGACGTGGCGTTCTGCACCGTCGACCGGATCATGGGCGAACTCGGGCTCAACGGTGTCGTGCGAGGCCGCAAGCATCGCACCACGATCCCGGGCAAGGACGGCGTGCGCGCCACCGACAAGCTCAACCGCGACTTCACCGCCCCCGCTCCGGACCGGGTGTGGGTCGCGGATTTCACCTACGTCTCGACCTGGACCGGATGGGCGTATGTGGCGTTCGTGTTCGACGCTTACTCTCGCGCGATCGTGGGCTGGACCGCCGCGGCCACCAAGACGACAGCGTTGGTGGACAAAGCTCTCAACATGGCGGTGTGGCGGCGCGGCCACTACGGACACCCGGTCGAGCCCGGACTCATATTTCACACCGACGCGGGCAGCCAGGCCGTATTCAATCGGTCGTCGCAACACCGGTTTGTTGGAGCGATCGTAGCTGCTCGGTGAAGGCTTCAGCGGGCGTCTTCCAGCCGAGGCTTTTGCGGGGTCGGGAGTTGAGCGTGTGCGCGATAGCAGCGATGTCTCGAGCACCCCAGCGAGAGAGGTCGGTGCCTTTCGGAAAATATTGGCGCAGAAGGCCATTGGTATTCTCGTTGGTGCCGCGTTGCCATGGGCTCTTCGGATCGGCGAAGTAGACCTCGACGCCGGTGCGGGCGGTGAACCGTGCGTGGTCGGACAATTCCTTGCCCCGGTCCCAGGTCAGCGATCGACGCAGCGGCGGCGGCAGCGGGCGCAGCGTTCGGGTGAGCGCGTCGGTCATGGTCACCGCGCCGTAGCCAGCGAGAGCGGGTCCGTTCTTGGTGCGTGCGATGACACCGTATCCGTCCTCGCGAGGCAGGTGGATCAGCATCGTGAACCGGGTCGTCCGCTCGACCAGGGTGCCGATCGCCGAACGCTGCAACCCGATGATCAGATCGCCTTCCCAATGCCCCGCGACCACCCGCTCGCCGATCTCCGCGGGCCGGTTACCGATGAGCGTCTCGGCGGTCACATGTGCCCACGCTTTCTGCTTGGCGCGTGCGCGCGGGACCCGCAACGCCCGGCCTCGGCGCAGGCAGCCGACGAGTTCGCGTTTGAGCCCGCCCCGAGAATCGACATACAGTGCCTGGTAGATCGCCTCATGACTGATTCGCATTGACTCGTCGTCGGGGAATTCGAGTTTCAGCCGGTTCGAGATCTGCTCCGGGCTCCACGCGTACACCCACGCCCGATCACCGCGATGCGGCTTGTTGCGCCCTTTCCACTCCGGACCGACCGGGCCGGCCACGGCACGTCCATCGGCAGTTCGCACGACCCCGGAGAGCTTGTCTTGCACGTATGCGCGCAGCCGGTCGTTGGCGACCAGTTTGGCGATCTTGGGGCGCCTGGCCCGACGTTCGGCATGCCATTGCGCCGTCGAGGCCTTGTAGTCCAGCCAGTACGAACGGGTCGAGGCGTTGCGACGCAACTCCCGCGAGATCGTCGACGGACTCCGACCGAGCCGACGAGCGATCTCCCGCACTCCCTCGCCCCGAGCCCGCCGCAACGCGATGTCCTCCCGCTCGCCCGAAGATAAATACCGGCCCGAAACAGACTGAGGCAAACGCGGATTCACGCCGCCAGCATGCCGGAACCATCGGAACCCGACCGGCGAGGACACCCCCGCTTCCACCGCCGCGTCCTCGGTCATCACCCCGCGCGCGATCGCCGCCCAGAACCGCACCCGATCCTCACGCCAGGCCACCGTCGGCCGACCCGGCGACGGAATCTGGCCCCGGTACTCACGAACCCGCTTCTGCTGCGGACCAATTCCCACCTCGACACCTCCACGATCGAGGTGTTGCAACGATCAGTTGAATCCGGCTTTGGAGCCGTTCCGTGAATTGGACGTGTCGGTGCTCATCGAGCACGCGCAGGGTGCGGCGATGTCGGCGTTGGTCGCGGAGATGTTCGCCGAGCACCCGCAGGTGATCAGCCGACCGACGGGGGCGGGCGCGTGACCCGCGGTCGAGCGGCCGTGCAACCCGCCGCCGGTTACAGGCCACCGGAACGGTTGTTTCTCGGGCCGGACGAATGCCGTGTACTGTTCTTTCCTGAGCTCGGCGGTGATCCGGTCGAGCTCGACTTCATGGACTTGCCGCTGTCCAAGGAACTGCGCGACTGGTTCGCCACAGCGGCCGCCGGGGCGACCGGGCCGTCGGGACCACGCCGCACCGCGACTTCAGCCAGCGACATCGTGTCGACGTTCCTTCGGTTCGCCCGCTATCTCGCCGGGCTCGACAATCCACCCCAGTCGCCGCATCGACTGCGGGCTGTCCACCTGAATGGCTACATCCTGACCGGCGGCGTGGGCACCACATTGCATCGGGATCTGCCAACGCTGCGTTCGGTGTTTCGATTCGCACCCGACGTCCCTGCGGAGTTCGCCGCGCGGCTGGCCACGGCGCGCGTCGCCAAGGCGGAAGAACGCGAAACCAGCTACACCGAAAAGGAATTCAACCGCATCCTCGGTAACGCGCGCACCCAGCTCCGCGCCTCCGCGACCCGAATCCGCGCCGCGAACAGCCTCCTGGATCAGTGGCGAGCCGGCCAGATCGACCAGGCCACTGATGCGCGGCGCTGGGAGCTGGGGTGGTTGTTGGACTACGTCGACCGCGAAGGTGATGTTCCTCGGGCCGGAGCCGTGGCGCCCAACGCGAAGAAGCCGCATCAGGCGGATGTCGTGAATCGCCATGGCGGGGCCGCAGCCGTGCCGGCGCATCTGTATCCGACTTACATGGAAATCGGTGCCGCGGTCGCGTTGATGATCGGGCTGACCGGACACAACCTCGGCACGATCCGCGCGGCCACCGTCCATCATCACCGCACCGACGCTGAGGCTGGCGGTGCGCCGACGATCCTTGTCGATTGGCTCAAGCCACGTCGCGGACCTCGGCGTGCGGCCATGACCGTACCGTTGCAGGACGTCACTCCCGATGGAGCGCGCCCGACCGGGCGGGACGACCTCACCACACCGTTCGGGCTGTACACGCTGCTGCTGGAGCTCGGCGCCCGCGCCAGGGCCAGGGCCGGCAGCGACAGCCTCTTTGTCGCCTTCACCCCCAAGGGCAACGGCAAGGGACGCGACGTCGCCGGGTTCCGGGTGCAGGTGCCCAAGTCCATCCTGCTGCACTGGGGCGACGCGCTAGAGCTGCCTGCCGACACCCCCGACCCCAGCACGGGTGTCCCAGGCACTCTGCGGGTGAGGTCTCGTCGGCTTCGCCTGACGTTTCTGGAGTTATATCAGCGGCCGGTCGCGCACACCGAGACCACTTTGGTGAACGAGTATCTGGCGCGCAATCGTGGCAACCTCGCCGAATATCAGCAGGTCGTTGCCGATGTGTTGACTGAACAGGTCAGCAAGGCCCGCGCGGCAACGATTCCGGTGTTGTCCGCCGACGATGTCGCGCTGGCACGCATTGACCCGGCAAGCGTCGCTGCCAGGTTCGGCATCTCGACACAGACGGTGACCGAGCTGGTCGACGGCCGACTGGACACAGTGCTGGCCGGGTGCACCAATAACCTCAACAGCCCCTACTCGCACGCCGGAAAGCCTTGCCAGGCATCGTTTCTGATGTGTCTGTCGTGTCCATGCGCGCGGGCGACACCGGCACACCTGCCGGTCCAGGTTCTCGTGCACGACGCCCTGCTCGCCCGCCGGCCCGAGATGACACCGCTGAAATGGGCTCAACGTTTCGCCGAACCCGTGACCCAGCTGGTCGACCTGCTCGACCAGCATTCAACCGCGGCGGTCGCCGACGCCCGCGCGAACGCCACCCGCTTCCACCGATTGCTTGTCGACCGTTTCCTCGCCCGTGGACTGGACATGCCGTGACCACAGCCCTGAATCCTGCCGGCGATGATCTGCCCGACCCCGACACCCTCGTGTTGCTCAACGTACCGCTGAGAAGCAGCACCGACCGGAATGGCTTGTCCCGGTTCGGCGAAGACCGATGGAACCTGAGCCCCGCAGTGCTGCAACACCACACCAAGGCGGTATCGGTCGATTTCCTCCAGGTGCCCGACGAGTTCCGGCTGGCGGTCAAGCACATCGTGTGGCTGCTGCTCAACGACGAGCCCGGCCAGGACGTGAACTATCGATTCACCGCAGCACGGCTGGCGGTGTCCAGCGTCGCGGCGGCCGCTCGGTTCCTGCGCAGTTTCGCCCAGTGGCTGCACGCCCGCAGCATCGTGCAACTCGCAGATGTCACCGACGCCGACCTGGACGCCTACGCCGTCCACGTCCGCGCCGCAGAAATCTCCCACGGCCACCGCGAAGACCTTCTCGCGGCGGTGGCACGGGCGTGGTCGGTGCGCGAGCGCCTGCGCCCCGCCGATCGGCTTCCGCAGGCCCCGCCGTGGAACGGCGACCGCATCCGCGATGTTCTCGGCAATGGCCGAGACGTCGGCGAGAACCGCACGCCGCGAGTGCATCCCGACACGATGACCGCCTTGCTGGCGTGGTCGCTGAGGTTCGTCGAGGTCTTCTTCTTTTCAGGGTTTGGGAATGTCTCATCGTCGGGAACCAGCTGGTTGGATAGCTTCGACCAGTACCGCTGCGTCTGTGCCCACCTCCGTTGTCACAGAGGGAGTTCGAGTGTTCCTGTCGTTCGTGGACCGACAGCTGGTCCGGAAGCATCTGGACGGTCGGGCCGCCGAGCCGGTCAAGGTGGACCGTCTGCTGGACTATCGAGCTATCCCGGATGGCATGCCGATATTCCTCGATGAGGCGTCGATGCGGCCGGTGGAGCCGCTGTGTTCGTGGTTTCGGCATCTGGCCTATGAGGGCAAGGACGGCAAGACGTTGCGCGAGTACGCATATATCGCCCGGCGATTCGTCCACTTCCTGCAGTCTCGTAGCCGGGATCTGCTGGCCGTTACTGAGTCGGATGTGATGGCGTACCACGTGTTGCGGACATCGGTTCAACCCAAGCCGATCGGTGACGCGGCGTGGGGCAAAGAGGCTCAGCTGATCAACCAGCTGTTCGAATGGCTGGTCACCCGCGGGCACCTCGCGCACCGTCCGCTGCGGTTGACCCGCAAGGGGGGAAACCCGCTGGCGCCCCGCATGCGACGGGGCATGGACATTCGGCATATGACCTTGAGCCAGTACCGGTATTTCCGCGACGTCGGCCTGGGCGGTCAGCTTCCGGACTCGAAGGCCAACAAGATGTTTCGGGGCCAGGCGCCGTTGCGTAACCGGGCCGCCGCGGACCTCGCTCTCTGCACGGGAATGCGCGCGCAGGAGTGGTCGACTGTGCTGCTGCCCGAGCTTGGCTTGGAGCGGCGTCGACATGGTGAGGGCGTGGAGTTTCCGGTGCAGGCGTGTGCGAAGTACGGCAAGTACCGCGAGATTTTCGTGCCGACCGGGGCGCTGGACGCGGTGGAGAATTTCCTGTTGCTGGAGCGCCCCGATCTCGTTGCGGCCTCAGCGAAGACGTTGGCCGGGCGGTATCGGGAGTTGTTCGTCGTTGACCAGATCGACCATGAGGTAGGCAAGCTGCACGGGATCTTCGAGGGCCGCCGCCGCACGTTCGTGATATCGGCGATGGGGCCGGAGTTGCGGCGGATCACCGTGCGCGAGACCGACGACGGGTTGGAGTCGTTGGCGGTGTTCATCGGCCATGGCGGGCAGATGCTCGGCGCCTCAGCCTGGTATCGCATCCGCTGCGAAGCGTGGCAGCGGATGCTCGGCCACGCCAGCGATCCGCACTCGCCGTTGCTGCCGCGTAAGCGGTGGAAATGGCACGATATCCGTCATACCTTCGCCTTGCGGCTCCTGTGCTATCTGGAACAGCAGATGGACGGTGAGGAGCCGGACGCGGTGGCCCGCCGCCGCCGGCACCTCGCCTACCTGGGCGGACATATCATGCACAACCCTCTGCTGACGGTCAGCCGCCGGCTTGGGCACAGTACTCCGGCCACCACTTTCGCCTACCTCGAATATTCCGACGACCCGATGAACGCCGTCGACGAGACATTCCGCGAATGGATGGTGCGGGAGGAAGACACCTACGCCGACATCGCCGATCGCATGCTGACCTCGGGCGAGCGACGCTGATGCCCCGCCGCGGTGACCATTGTCGCGACTTCCCGGCTGTCGAGGGCTCCCCGGAAACCGCCCGGATCGGCGTGCGGGTCATACGCGGCCACAGCCGCCGGGGCGAGCCGGAGACGGTATGGGTCGATCCGGCCGAGTTCTGCTGCCGGGACCTGGCAGCGGAACTGGCCGACGAATGGGTGGACTACGCCACCATGACCAGGCTGTCAGCTCAGCAGGCACGCAACTATCGCCAGGCGATCCAACTGTTCTGCCGAGCCGTGGATGACGCGCTGGGCGAGACCGCGGGGACAGCGAGTTTGGCCCGGTCCGAGCCGGATCTCGCATTCATACTCGCCGACTGGGAGCGCCGGTTGCCGTCCGGCTATCGGCCCGGCTCGACGGTGCCGGCGTTGCTGGCCAGCGAGGTGCGGGCGCTGATCGGCTACCGCGCCCAGCAGGAGCATCGGCCGGTGGATCCGCGAATGCGGCGGCTGCTACGGGGACATATGGGGGTGGCGTGGGGCGCCACCAATGAGCTGGACGAGTTCTCCCGCAAGGACAAGAGGGCTGTGGTCCGAGCAGCACGGACATGGACAGCGGAGCTTGAACGGCGTTTGACGGCAGGATGGGCGTGGGCGGCTCGCGGTTCCCATCCTGCCGATCACGGCTGGACCGATGTTGCCAACCTGTTGTGGGGACTGGCCCACCTGGAGATCACGCCGATCGACATTCGCGCCAATCTTCCGATGATGCGGGAGTGGCCACCGGAGCTGAGGGCGTGCATCGAGACAGCCGACCGTCCGGTCTACACCCAGTCTGCGAAGCAGATGTTGGTCCGGTAGCTGGTCCGGCAGCTCTATCCCTGCGACATGGATCTGCACGCTGTTCGTGTCGTTCTCGTCGCGGCGACCGGCGGGTGCGCCCCGGAGGAGGTCACCGGGCTGACCGAGAAAGACATCGAGTTCGTCCCCGCTGGTGTCCGCTTGACGATGACCAAGCAGCGAGCGAGCCGGATACGGCACAGGTGGTTCCGCGACCAGGACGGCCCGCTGCCGGACACAGTGGTGCGCGCGGCAGAGCATTTCGTCGACCGGCCCCACCGTGAGGTCAGCACGGTCGTCCGGAGTCTGCTGGCGATCACCGAACACGCCCGCCGACACGCTGCCGACCGCGAAGGCTGGCTATTCATTTCCGCGTCGGTCACTCCGGCGGGGCACCTCTTATTCGACCGCTGCGACTTCACCCGCCCCACCATGCGTTTCCGGGACTGGCTAGCCGCCGCGGGGGTCGAAGTCGCCGGGGCGGCGGACATCCGGAGGCTGCGCAAATCCGCGAAGGTCGAGAAGGCCCTGGCCTTCGGCGGCCGGGTGGCCGATGCTGCCGATGACCATCACGAGGAAACCTTTCGCGGTCACTATGCCCAGGGCAGCACTCTGCGGGTCTTGTCCGGCCGGGTCATCACCACCGCACAAGACCACTGGTTTCACCGAGCAGTCGACGGGCCCACCATCGTGACCGACACCGAGGTGCTCGACGAGCCGAACCACCTGGGCACGCTCGGTCTGACGCCGGAGCAGGCCGACAACATCCGCCGAGGCGCACTGGACATGGGCCTGGGCCAGTGCCGCGACCCCTACGACTCCCCGTACAGCCGGACAGGGCAGTTGTGTGGCGTGGCCCCGCTGCGTTGTCTCGAGTGCCGTAATTCGTGGGTTCTGCCGAGTAACCTGCCGCAGCTGCTGTTGTTCGCCGATCATCTCGATCAACTACGGCAACGGCTGGTGCCGGAGCATTTCGCGGCGTTGTGGGGGCAAAGTCATATCAATCTCCATCATGTATTGGCTGAGCGAACCGATGAGGAGAAAGCGTTGGCACGCAAGCATATTCAGGATGGTGAGGCGTCTTTGCATCTGCCGCTGTCAGCGCAGGTGGAGTTCGACGCATGACCAGCCCAGGTCCGGCGGCACGTTCCAGCGTGGTGTTCGGTGCCAGTGAGCTGGTCATCCAGTCCCCCCCTGCTGGACGGCGCAATCGTCCCGGTGTTCGGCAACGCCGAGGTCTGGGACCTCAACGGCGTCATCCGCCGGCCCGCCAATCAGCCAGTCAGCGCATGGAAGCTGCTGTTCTCGATGGAACTGGTCGAGCCGACCTGGAATCTGCGAGCCCGCGAGTTGAGCATGATCCTGCTCAACCCCCGCCATCCCGCCGTTCTCGCGGTGGAAATCTCCGGGAAGCCTCGGCCGACACATCCTCGCAGCGTCATCGCTTACCTGTCGAATCTGCGGCGGCTGGCGCGCTGGGCCACCGAGAATGGCCTGCCCGCCGAGTTGGCGACGTGGACCGACAGCAGTGTGCGAGGCTTCATCAGCTACCTCCGAGGCGAGTCGACCAGCACGACAGCGGAGTCCCCGCTCGCCGGCAACACGCTCCGAACCTTCATGCGGACCCTGTCCCTGCTGCACCAGTTCCGAGATGTGCTGTCCTGCAGAGGACTTCGCAACGACCCCTGTCAGGGCACCTCTGTATGGCAGGCGACGAAGAGCTGGACGAACACCACCAGCGTCTCCACACCCGCAGTCGTCCCGGAGATCTGGTTTCCACTGATCCGCGCGGCCTGGACCTACGTGCACACCTTCTCCCGCGACATCCTGCACGCCCAGCACCGATACGCGACCCTGTGCGCGTCGGCACGGTCGACCACAGCCGGCGTCACTCTCCAGCTTGAGCAGTGGCTGACCGCGCGCGCCCAACCCATCCCGATTTACGCCAGTCCCACAGGCGACGACCCCTTGTCTGATCCGCGGCCGAATTGGCGGGCGCTGACCCTGGAACTGGGCATCGCGGCTTCGCGCGACGAGGCGGTGTTCGGCAGCGGTCGGCCCGATGGCCGACGCCGCCGCGAGGCTGTCCTACAGGCGATCGCCGCCGGGCATCCCACCACCACCGGCTTCATCGACGACCTTGCCCAAGTGCAGCGCCCCGACGAAATCCACGGCCCGTGGCATCCCGGGCTGGACGCTGACGCGATCCACCGCGAGCGGACCCGCCTGCGTGATGCCGCATTCACCCTGATCGCCGGGTTATCGATGATGCGTGACTCGGAAATCCATGAAATTGCCAGGAACTCGGTCGTCGAGCACTACGGCTACCCTGCGGTCACCTCCACCAAGCACAAACACGACCCCGCCCTGCCAAGGAAAACCTGGTGGATCACCGCGCCAGTGGCCGAGGCCATCACCGTCGCCGAACAACTCTCGGTCCACCCCGATCGGGTGTTCGCCCCGGTTCACGCCGACGATGCCGCCGGCGCAGTACACGGCACCGTCATGGTCGACAACTTCATCGCACATATCAACGCCACCCGCCACTGGACCGGACTGGACGAGATCCCCGCCGGTCCAGCCCGGCCACACATGTTTCGCAAAACGATGGCGATGCTGACCGATCAGTTCCCAGGATCCGAGATCGCTCTGGGCATCCAACTCAAGCACGTCGCCACCCGAGCGCTGGCCAATCGCAGTACTCAGGGCTATGCCGCCGCCGATCTGTCATGGGCCGAACACCTCGACTCTGCTATCGACGCAGCCCGATTCCGGCGCCTGGAAGACCTCTACGCCTCCCACAAGGCTGGTGACCCCATCGGTTACGGGCCCGCCGCCGACCGTTTGGCGAAGACATTCGCCAACATTCAAAAAACTGTGAAGACCCGTGGTGGGGATGCCACGGTCGAACGAGCCCTGCTCCGCAAAGCGCGGATCTCCCTGCGGTTCGGCACCCTGAACCACTGCGCCTTCGACGAGAACAACCCCACCGGCGCCGTCTGCCTGGAAGACACCATCACCCCGGCCGACCACACGGGCCCATTGCAGGACCGGTGCCGGCCGGACCGCTGCGCCAACAGCATGATCGGCCCGGAACACCTGCCGATCTGGGAAGCCGAGAAACGCTCCCTGCTCACCCTCATCGACACCCCGAAACTGCCGGCCTGCCGGAAAGCGGCCCTGCAGCAAGAACTCAGCCACGTCGAGGCAGTACTCCACAAGGCAGACAAGGAACAACGGTGACCACCACCCCCGAGACCGCCGCCTACCCGCAACACGACGAGGGAGTAGCTCCCGGCACCGCAGCCAGCCTGCGCGAGGCGATGAACCGGCTACTGAGCGGGCGCCCCCAGCGCACCGACGGGCGGCTGGTCAAGGACAACCTCTGGAAAGAGGCCAAAGTCAGCCGCGCCACCATGAACCGAGCCACTCGCATCATGGCCGAATGGGACGCCCGCGTCGCCGACTGCGACGGCGTCACCCCGAGCGAGGCCCGCAAGAACGCCGAACTAATCACTCTGCGCACCAAGCTCGCGGAGAAAACTCGCGAATGCACCGAACTTCACCACCGACTCGACGCCGCCGCGACCGCGATCGCCGCCCTCCACCACGACAACACCCTGCTCCGCCAAGAACTCGACCACAGCGGCCAACTCGTTTCCCTCGCCGCACACCGTTCCGGCCGGACACGGAATCAGGACCCACCACTGATCGGCCCATGCTGAACAGCGACCACTGGTCATGCTCGCTTCAGTGGCAGTCCCCAGAAAGTTTGCTTCTTTCGCTGAAGTCAGGCATCACCGGGGCCACGCGCAACGAGAGTCGGTTCGACCGGCCGAACCACTCTCGTCAACGGTATTTGATCTCGATCCTCGCGGGTTCGGGCTTCTCCACAGTCAGGCTCGACCCTGCGAGATCGAAAGACTTCGCTGTACAGTGGTCGGTCGCGGTGATAACGGTGACCTTGTAGGGGGCGGAAATCGTACCCGTTCCGCCGGAGAGCATTACGGGAACCTTGCCAGCGGTAGCGCAGGCAGCCAGGTCGAGTTGATCCCACAGTTGGTCGGACTGGCGGGGCTCAATGATATAAGCCAGTTGAGATTTTTCCGAGGTGTCGGATTTGGGAGCAGTGGTGAGGGACAGCTGAAATCCCAGAGCGCCTATTGCGGCCACGACCGCGAGGCCAAGGACAAGCTTTCGGCTGCGGGAGAACAACCTGTTCGCTTCGTGATATTCGGCCCGTTCCAAATACCCGTTCGCGGCGCGCTTGTACACCTCGACATTGTGGCGGGCATCCGCGAGCAACGTCTCGGTCTGCGTCCGTTCGAGTCCGGAGCAGTGGTCGAGTCGCGCGGAGAGATCGGCCTCAATCTGCTTGTACCTCTGGTAGTTCTTCACGAAATCGGCGTAGTTCTTGCTCTTAGAGGGCAGGTCGGCCTTGTCTATGGTTTCCTGGAGATCGGGGGGAAGGCTGGTAAGGGTTACTCGGATAGGCGCCAACACCCGCGCGATCGAACCGATCAACATGATCAGCGCCACGAGACCGGCGGTGCCAGCGATCATGGCGATGAGCAGCTGCCACATGTTGTTACTCCAGGACAGCTGCGGCTTGGTGACGATCGGGCCCGCCCCGAAAATCAGTGCACCGGCCGCAGCCAGGCTACCGATCAGCCATTTCGCGGCGGTGCGGGTTTCCGCTGCCGCGGTAGTCCAGCGACTGGGCTCTGGGGCCTGCCCGGCGGGAGCTGTCAAAACTCGCCACCAGTATCCTCATCTTTTCTCCGGTTGAGGGGATCGCTCTCCCGGCCCAACTTGTCCACCCACTTATTGCCACCGAGACAGAGCCAGGTCGTTGTCCCGTCGAATACCGTCTCGCCGGCCTTTCCCTCATGTGTAGGTTTCGGCATGATCACCCCTTCGTGATACGTGTATATCTGGCCAGTGGAGTCATCAGTATCATTCATGCGGATGTCTGCCACCGGCCGCGACATACGGATCCGCGCATAATCGTGATCTCGATTTCCCCGCTCGGCTGCGGGTGCATACCGGTACCGGCCACTGATCGGGCGGGTGGTCCGGACCGGAGTCCATCTGGCGGGGCAGTGCGCCGTACTCTCGCCCCTGGCGCCGCCACCCCCGACGCGATCCACCGCTGGGGAGTGCGCGCCACGCTGTGTGCCCTCACCGGCACGGCAGACTCGGCGACACCGGACCCTACAGTCCACTGCGGCTGCGACTGGGCCGTCTCGTAGCGGCATTCGTGGTCGAAGACCGATACTCGGCGGTGTTCAAGTTGGACCGGATCCGGCCCGCGCTCGTCGCTGACGGGCTGGCCGAACTTCAAATCCGCTGGCCCAGTGTGCCTCTGGTGTTAAGCGAGACGCGTCAGCTCGCTGAGGAATGGACCTACAGGTTCCTGGCAGCCGCGCACACGTGGGCACAGGACAGCACGCCATCATCGACCGCATAGCCCTCGCCACCATCGAGGCGACCGACCTGGATACCGAGCCCGCCGCACCTGAGCCATCCGCTGCCGAAGTCCGCGCCTGGGCTCGCGCCAACCAGCTCACCGTCCCAGACCGGGGCACAAACTCAGGCCCGAGATCTGGGACGCCTGGCGGAATGCGCACCGGCCGTCATAGCGGATCCGATCGCTCAGATTAGCGCACCCAGAAGCAACTGCGTAGCTGTGTGATTGCGGACGCCGCGAGGCGTGACACGGTGTCTCATGAGACATACGGAATCTGGAGAAGACTTCGCCGACGACATCATCGCGGCGTTCACCGAGTACCTCGAACTGTCCGGGGCGTCCTACCGGTCGAAACAGACCCGCCTTCCCAAGGACGAGATCTACAGCCGCCGAAGGCACTACGGTGTGACGAGGAAACTGCTGCTCGCGCATCTTGAGGAGTACCGCAGACGTGGACTGGCGTTGCCGGGGAAGCGCAGTACCGATGGTCGGCTAGTGGCGAACACCTACTTCCTCAGCGCCCAGGCCGGTATCACCATCAACAGCAAGTCCCTCGCGTCGGTCTTCGCCGAGTACGGCGCGATGCCCATCGACGACGACACCTACCTGTTCACACCCGTCACCGCGACCCTCGACGACCGTCGATGGCAGAACCGGTCGATCAGCTACACGCAGGCACCCGTGCTCGCCCGTCACCTCACGGCCGCATGTTTCGTGGTCATCGCCTACCTGTCCGGTCAGCGGCCCGGCGAGACCTTGAACCTGGAACGCGGCTGCATCGATCACGACTCCGCCACCGGACTGATCGTTTTGCGCGGCAAGCACTTCAAAGGACTTCGCAATACTGACGGCACACCGGCAGCGGAAGGGATGAAACGTGTAGATCCATGGGTCGTCGTGCAACCTGTGGCGACCGCGGTGGAAGTGATGGGCAGACTGCACGACTCACCACTACTGTTCCCAACACGATGGAGGTCAACGGTCACTCCTCGCCACACCGGCTCAAAGCCCGGACCATCCACGCCGCACGCAACGACCAGCTGATGACCAAGGACATCGACGGATTCATCGGCTGGGTCAACCAGTACTGTGCCGAGCACGGCCGATCCGATGCCATCCCACCCGATCCGGTCAAAGCCAGTATCAGCCTGGGACGACTGCGTCGCACGTTGGCGTGGTTCATCGTGCGCCGCCCGCGCGGCCTGGTCGCCGCCGCCATCCAGTACGGCCACGTCCGCACCGCGATGACTCTCGGCTATGCCGGAAGCTACGACTCCGGATTCCCTGACGACCTCGTCTTCGAGGAATGGCTCACCCGGCTCGACGCCCTCGGTGACGCCCACCAACGTTTGCGTCACGGCGAGCACGTCTCCGGCCCCGCCGCCGAGATCTACCGCCAACGTGTCGAATCGGCTACCCGCTTCGTCGGGCGAGTACTACGCCAATCCCGCGACGCGGCAGCACTGCTGGCCAACCCCGACCTTCAGATCTACGAAGGCAACGCCATGACATGTGTCCTCGATCCTGCGCGGGCGGCCTGTCGGCTCGCCGGCGACGACCAGGGCACCCGCCGCACCCCCGACATCACCAATTGTCGCCCCACCTGCGCCAACATCGCACGCACCGACCGCGACATCGCCGAACTTACCCAGCAGGCCGACCAACTGCGTCTCGTCGTGGCCGACCCGCTCGCGCCGCCGATCCGGTCCATGCGGGAACGACGGGAGTTGACCCGGATCGAGAAGATCATCGCCGACCATCGGAGCACCAGGTGACCATGACCGACAACGAGGAGCGCACCGCGATCCGCGCGGCTATGGAACGGCTGCTGTCCGGGACGCCGACGAACTCCACCGGAGCGTTGACCGTACTGCAACTGGCTGCCGAAGCCGGAGTCAAACGCTGGCTGCTCACTCACAAGCACACCGATCTGCGGGAGGAGTTCCAGGCCAGGCGAACCCAGGCCAACGGCGTGCCCGCCGCCTACCAGTATCTGCAAGCCCGCGTCGTCGACCTGACCGCCCGCAACGAGCAACTGCGCGCCGACAAAGCCCAACTTGAGCAGCGACTCGTCGTCTACGCCCAGATCATCCACGAACTCGCCACCGAGAACACCCGACTGCACACAGTCGTCCCGGCGAACGTCACGGCCCCCCCCCCCCCCCCCCCCGCCCGAGCTGACGAACACAGGTCGGTGACGGCGGTTGATCAACCGCCGCCAATGTGGCAGTCATCGTGACGACGGCGGCGCCCACGAGACAGATCGTGCACAGTGACGTCGTAACGGCTGGGCCGGAACCCGTCCACGGCTATGCCCTACAGCAGTGCCCCCGCGACGGCGGAGAACGAATACTTCGCGAGGGTCTTCGCCGCCCCCGGCCAGCTGCGACGCGGCCACCATCGTCACCACTGCACCGAACTAGCCAGCACACCAACGTCTTTCACGACCACAGCCAGACCACCAGCAGGGCAACTCGGCGTTAAAGGTCCGAGCGGTCGGTCATCGCGCACATTCGTCGGGCACTTCAACCCCGCGTAGCCGCTGCGCGAGCCAGTCCCGGACTCCAGCCACACCGGACTTCTCTGCGATGAAATGCTCGCCCTCGACCGACCGGTAGACCGCGGCGGTACCGAGCGAGCACTGCCTGTCGAATAGTTCGCGCGCCATCGCCGGGCGGATCCACGGATCGGCCTTCCCGTTGTAGATGTACAGCGGCACTGCCGATTTCAGCGCATTCATGTCCGTGATGCGGAGGATCTTCGCCGCCACCTGACTGTGCAGCGGGTCCAGGGAAGCAGCAGCGAGGTCGAAGGGAAACCCCAACACGCCGTAGGCGACCATCAGGTTGCCGCAGTCGTCCTTCGCCGGGGAAGTGGCGACCGCGCGTGCTGCCGGGCTCATCTGCGGCAGCACCTCCGGGTGCTCGCGCGCGATACCGAACACCGCCCCCAACAGGGTGCCAGAGGCCAGGTTGCCGTTCATCGTCTCGGTCAACTGCGCGTAGTCGGCCGGAACTCCTCCGATACCCGCACCGACGATCACCGGCGCCACATCCGGTGCGTAAGAATCGATCAGCACCGCAGCGGAGCGTGCCGCGATCGCTCCACCGGAATAGCCGTACATCGCGTAGCGAGTGTCGCCGAACTCCGCAGGCAGCAGATTACGTACGGCGCGTATCGAATCCAGAACCACGTGGCCGGCCACGGTCGGCTCGGCATACGCCATGCGCGGGCCCTCGTGATCGGGCACCAGGACCGCAAATCCCTGTGCAATCCCCCACTGCGGCGTCGACGGCGTGCCCAGCCCAGACACCGGCCCTGCCGAGTCATCGTGTAGCAGCGAATAGCCCGGAGTACAGGCTATTCCGAGCCCATCGACCGCCATAGCCTGCACAACGACAGGACGATTGCCGGGACCACGCCACGGAGCAGCCGGGATCATCAAAGTTGCTGTCCCGTAGGATGGGGCGCCGCGAGAATCGGCAGTCCGAAACTTCAGTTGTAGAACAGATCGTGTCTGCACCCCGGCGGTCGCCGACACGGTCGAGGTCACATCGCGGATCTCAATGACCTGTCCCGGCCTATATTTCCCCAACTGCGCGGGCCAGACGTCGAAGAATGGATCCCCCACCGGCGTCGGCTGCACCGCAGCATCCAGTACGGCCAGATCAGGCGGCAAACCTGCTGGCACCATCGGCGACTCCGACACTGGTGCAACGAGTGGAGGCGAATCCGCCGACTGCGGCGAAGGCGAACGCGGGTCAGAGAGAGGAGAAAAGGCGGGCTCAGCCCTCGCCGGACACACGCTCACCGTCCCCAGCGCGACACACACGCCAGCCACTACGCCCACTACAGCATACCGGAAACGCACGAAACCCCCAGCATCTAGATCGAGCAGCGCAGCTTGCCAGATGGTCGGCAGGCCGGAACGCTCGCGAGGTTAGCACCAAAAGCCCCGGTTGGTCGGCGTGCTTCTGTGCTGCAAAGTAGCTGTCTGTCCGAAGCTTACAGGCCCGTCGGTGCGGAATCGTTGCAGGCAGGTTGTTTCGTTCGTTCATGTCGGGACCGCGGTAGAGTGACCGAAAATTGATGTGCTGCAATCGACCTGCGATGCGGTGCCCAGGCGGGCGGGGGTTGAAATGATCATCACGGCGGACAATTCCGAGGACCTGCGTGATTTGGGGAGTTACCTGGTAGATACCGACGAGTTACGCGGGTGCGTGCGGGAGCGATCGCGTCCTCCTGGTCCGGAGGATATGGGGCCGGTGCTCGAGGCCCTGGAGATTCTGGTCGGCCCCGGGGGTGTCACGGCGGCGACTGCGACCGCTGTGATCGCCTGGGTGCGTAGTCGGCGCTCGTCCGTGCGAATAACTGTGCGGGGAGCGGAAAACCGGGTTTTGGAGGTAGAAGCAAATAAGGTGAGCGGGTTGGATGCTGCGGGGTTGGAGCAGTTGACCGAGACGCTGCTACGCACCGTCGATCCCAGAGAGCGGGACTGGCCCCCCACAGGCGAATGACCGACCTCTCGGGCGCGGGCGTCCGGATCGTCATTCTGGCTACCGCCACCCATGCTGGTGCCGCGCTCCCGCCGTTGGCGACGGTGCCGACGACATTCGAGGATCTGCGACAGGCGTTCGTCGACCGGTGTGGCGCGGTCGCGGAAAATGTTGTCGGCGTATTGAATCCGCCGGACGCGCGGTCGATGGCGTCGGTGATCGCCGACGAGGCGGCGCGTGCTCGATCGGTGCTGGTGGTGTATTTCATCGGACACGGTCTGCGTGGCCCGGGCGGGGAGCTGTATCTGGCGGCGGTGGATACCGACGAGCTGATCCCTGGGCTGGCTGCACATCAGGCGTTGTCGTTCGCGGCGTTGGCGCAGGCAGTGCAGAGGTGCCGGGCACCTGCGGTGGTGGTGATTTTGGACTGCTGCTTCTCCGGAATCGCCTCTCTCGACGCGGACACCGCCTCGATCCAGGAATTCGCCAGCGGTGCGCACGGCCGCTATCTGATCGGGTCGGCAGAACATCTGTCCTCGGCTCCTGCCGGGCAACGCCACACCGCCTTCACTGGTGCCCTGCTGCAGTTGCTCGAGCACGGTGACCCACGCGAACCAACTATGCTGACCTTGGATTCGGTCTTCGACGGGGTCTATCGGTTGCTACGCGACGCGCAACGGGGCCCGCTGCCGCGCCGCCAAGCCGGCGACCACGCGGGCGGTCTGATCATCGCCCGCAATCCCGCGGCCACGCTCCACGAAGCTCTGGAGCAGGGGCAGGCGCCAGGGCGTTGTCCATATCCGGGGCTGGCACCGTTCGGGCCTGAGGACGCGGAGATGTTCTTCGGCCGCAGCGAGATGTTGGAGCGATTGCTCGTCGAGTTGGCGACCGCTACCCGAGATGGCGGGCTGCGGGTGCTGGTCGGGGCATCCGGGGCGGGGAAGACATCACTGCTCAATGCCGGAGTCATTGCGGCGGTTCGGGAAAGAGGACTGCCCGGAGTGGACGGGTCGGTGGGCTGGCCGGTGCGGCGGTTCACCCCCGGTGCAGATCCGCTGCAGCGGCTGGCCGGCGTGCTGAACATACCTGATACGCGCATCCTCATCGACGCCGACACCGATCGGATCGGCGAGCTCACCGACGTCGTAAGACCGCACCAGTCTGCCGGGACACTTGTGCTGATCGTGGATCAAATCGAGGAGCTATTTACCGTCTGCACCGATCCCACCGCACCGGCGGTCTTCCTGGCAGCTCTGGCTACTCTCGCCGCGGCAGACGCCAGTGGCAGGCCGAGGGCCCTCGTGGCGCTGGCGTTGCGTGCCGACTTCTACGGTCACGCCGCGGCTCATCCCGAACTCGCTGCGGCACTGCGGGATAGTCAGATTCTGATCGAACCCATGACCCGACCACAGTTGCAGGAGGTGATCGAGCGCCCCGCAGCGATGAACGGCTGGTCTGTGGCCGACGGCTTGGCCGAACTCATCCTCAACGATCTCGGACCCGACGCCTCCGCCGCGGCGCGGGCGCTGCCGCTGTTGTCGCACGTGATGTCTTCCACTTGGCGCAATCGCACCGGAACGACGCTGACCGTGGCTGGTTACCGGGCCACAGGGGGAATCGCCCACGCGATCAAACACTCCGCCGAAGACATCTTCAACAGCACAGGCCAGGCTGGGCGTGACGCGCTGCGCGTGATGTTGCCCCGGCTGGTCCGTGTCGGTGAGAATGGTGACACCGACACCGCCCAGCCCACCGATCGGATGACCTTCACCCACGGCGTCTCCGACCCTATTGCCGCGCAATCTGTTTTGCGGCAGCTGGTCGCCCAGCGGCTGATCACGATGGACCACGACACCGTGCGATTGGGCCACGAGGCGCTTTTGCGGGAGTGGCCGCGGTTGGGGGAATGGATCGACGCAGACCGCGACTGGCGCCACCACAGCCAGCGGTTCATCACCGACAGCTACGAATGGCAGCGGTCCGGTTCCGATCCCGCCCTGCTCTACCGCGGCAGCCGACTCGCCGCGATCACCGACCGCAACGTACCCGCAGACCGCGACCTGATCCTGGCCGACCCGGTCGCCGCCAAGTTTCTCGCTGTCTCGGTCCGGGCCAAGCGGTTGCGGCGTCGCCTGCAGGCGACGGTGGCAGTCGTGCTGACCGTGTTACTGGTAGTCACAGTGGCTGCTGCGGTGCGGGCGCAAATCGCCGGGCGCGAACGTGACGCGGTGTTCTTCGCGACGGTGCTCGCCGAGGCGGATCGATTGCAGAACAGCGATCCCACCCTGTCGGCGGAATTGGATGTGCTGGCCCAACGGTTGCGCCCCGGCGACCCACAGGTGGCCACCCGCCTCATCAGCAGCGTGACGCTTCCCGTCGCCAGTACGTTCATCGACCACCCCGGCTCTGTGCGACGGATGGCCTACCTCGGTAACGGTCGCCTGATCACCGCTGGCGACGATCACGCCATCCGCGTGTGGAACACCGGCCCACGCGACGCGCCGACCCTCGCGGCACCACCGATCGCCGATCACACCGATCAGGTCGTCGCTCTCGCCGCGCACTCGACGACCCTGATCTCTGGCAGCCTGGACCGGACCGTACGCATCCGGGACATATCCGATCCCGACCATCCCCGGCTACTGCACACCCTCGACACCGCCGCTGCTGTCGTGACGACCGTGTTGTCCGGCGACGGGCGCACCCTCGCGATCGCCACCACGACCACGATCGAACTGTGGGATATCACAAACCCCGACCAACCGGCTCACATCGCCACGCTGCCCTCGCCGGGAGGTCGCGTGGAAACGGTCGGATTCGCCGGTCCAGCGGCAGTCGTCGCCGAAACCACGACCGACACCGGTCCGCTGAGCCACATCAGCACGGTGTGGGCCTGGCCCATTCTCTCGGAACCGGGCCAGGTGAGCCCGGCCGAACTCGCGCGGGTCAGCGACGGCCCGCTAGTGTTCGCCACCAGCCCCGACATCCCCCTGATGGCTGTGGCGGGCCGGTTGCCGGACCAGCGCCTCACCGAGGATGCCCAGCTGAATTTGGTCGATGTGCATGACCCCGCTCACCCGGCTCCCGTGGCCACCGCGATCTCGCTGCCCTCGGCCTACGACCTGGATGGGATCGCGCTCAGCCGTAACGGACGTGTGCTAGCCACCGTCACCGGCTCGGCCACCACGTTGTGGAACCTGGCCGACACGGTCCACCCGACTGCACTCGGCCCGCCCTTGGCAGGCGCGGCGCCCTGTCCCGAAACCCCTGGCCAATGCACCACTACACCCACCGCACTCACCATGACTCCCGACGCCACACAGGTGGCGATCGCATTCCCGAATGGTGTGGTGCAGCACTGGTCGGTACCGGCCGCCGCGCTCGCCGGGCAAGCCGGCCGCATTGATCGGCCCGCGATCAGCGGCGACGGCAGCCGCATGCTCACCACCGCCTACGGCAGCCCCGCGCACATCTGGGACATCCGCGACCCCGCCGCAGTGCACCTGCTCGGCACCATCGACGCCCCCGGCACCGCCGCACCCGACATCTCCGGCACCAGCTTCCCCACCCTCAGCCACGACGGACACCTCGCCGCATACCCCACCCACGGCGTCATCACCGTATTCGACATCTCCGAACCGGCCGCCCCCAGGGAAATATTCCGCTTTCCAGCCGCCATCGGCGCCGGATTCTCACCGCTCCAGCCTGTGCTGTTGCTCCTACAAGCTCTACCCGTTCCAGAGATCACATTCTGGGACTTCAGCGATCCCGCCCATCCAATCCAACGCAACGCGCCCATGGTCCTGCCCGCCTCACCCCGCGCTCTGACCACCGGTCTGGAAATCGCGGCCAGCCGCGACGGAAGGCTCGCCGCCTCCCTCGCCGACACCATGCAGATCTGGGACATCCAACACACCCTGCGCGACCACACCGGCCCCCTCGGCAGCATCCCAGCCAACTGGAGCGGAAACGGAGCCGGTGTGGCGATCAGCGCCGACGACCACACCGTCGTCGCCGGCTGGGACGCCGGAACGATCCGCATCTTCGACATCACCGACCCGAAACGCATCGCCACCGTCGGCGACCCGATCCAGGTCAGCCGAACCATAGTCTCCGCCGTCGCCCTCACCACCGACGACCACTTTCTCATCACCGGCGGCGCCGACTCCACGGTTCGCCTCTTCGACTTCACCAACCCTCACCACCCCATGCCCTACGGGCAATCAATCGCCTCGCCCGGACCGACCCGCTGGCAGCTGGCCTACCACCCACACCCCGACTACCTCATCGGCGCCGCAGACCAAGGCACCCTGCGCATCTGGGACCTCAACCCCGACCACGCCATCACCCGCACCTGCACCCTCACCGCCTCCACCATCACCAGCGACCTCACCACCTACCTTCCAGGACACCGTTTCCCATCTCTGTGCCCAGACCGCACGCCTCGCTGATACCCGCTGACCGATCGGATCGAACTGTCGAGTTCGACCACACAATCAGTCCCGTCAAGTGCAACAAGGTGAAGTTGGCGGGAGAAGCATGGGAGTGGAAAGCACCTGCGGCATAGTGCGCACACTGCTCGAACCGGCATTTCGGCCCGCGGAACTACTGGATGACCTGTCGAACCTGATCGTGTTGATCGCCCAGACCGGTGACGAGTGGACCAGCACCTGCGACCTGGTCGCCACCCACGTCCTGCCGTTGCTGCGACAGGCTTCGGTTCGCCTGGTCGAAGTGGCCCGCAAGGGCCCGTCGGCCGCGGACGGGATCGTCGTGTTGCAGGACACCCGGCAACCGGTGCAGTTGCACCCCGACCCGCAGAAGTACGGCTTCTACGCGCTCAGCGACGAGCACCGCGGCAACGGCGTGCTGCCCACCCTCGGCGGCAACCGCACCTGTTCGGCCAAGGCAAAAGGAGTACCGCTCGACACATGGCGGGCCACGCATCTGGGTTCCGCGCGGTATGTGCACGCGGTCGGCTACAACGCCGAGGAAACTCGCCGGATCGCCACGGATTCGTCGGTGACGTTGGGTGGGCGCCGGCACCCGATCTACCCGCTGCACGCCGCGGGCTGGTCCCGCGCCCGTTGCCAGGGATACCTGTTCGGGTTGTTCGGGGTGTGGTGGCCGAAATCCTGCTGCCGCCAATGCTTTCTCTCCGCTTTGATGTCGTGTCTCGATAGGGAGTCGGACGGTCGGTGACCAGCAGTATCTGTGTTGCACCCCGGCCCGTCTCGAATGTATGTACGAGGCATGAAGTTGATCTTCTTTTCGTCTGCGGGGTGGGAGTCCTGGGACGTCCAGCGGCCGGTCATCCCGAACGGCATGCCTGTCCTCGTCGATGACGATTTGGTGTTCGAGGATGCCTCCGGTGCGCGGCCGGCGACGGTGGTGAATCGGTGGCTGCGCGAGTTGCCGTCGAGTGGTTGCCCGGCACCGTCGTCGTGGGAATCGTATGCGCGGGTGTTGCGGTCGTGGATGGAGTTCCTGGGCGAGTTCGGCGTGGACCTGTTCGATGAGAGGCGTCCGCTCAAAGACGCGTTGAGTGCGTACGCGGTGCACCGGGCGTGCGGCCCGATCGATGCTCGCTTCGAAGTGACCACCTGGGATCGGCATGTCAGCGTTCTTGCCGCTTTCTACCGGTGGGCGGTCGCCGAGGGGCACGCGCGGGCCGAGCCGTTCACCTACACGCAAGCCAAAACCATTTACGGAGAACAGGTTCGGGAGGTCCGTAAGAATCTGGCGGTGCGACGCCGTCCGAAGGCGCATGTGACGATCAAGTATCTGGAACGGGATTTCGAGGCGCTGTTCCTCAAGGCCTTGGCGGGTTTGACGCCCGACGGTGCGGAAGACACCCACTACCGCGGTCGCGAACTCGCCCGCAACGCCGCGATCGGTGGCCTGGGTCTGGCGACGGGGTTACGTCGCCAGGAATTCACCTACCTACTGGTGCCGGAAATCCCTGCGCTGCCTCCGAATCCGTCGGCGTTGCCGATCCCGTTCCGGGTACCGGCGGGAGTGACAAAGGGGCGAAAGTTCCGCACGACCTGGATCACCTATCAGGCGCTGGCCGAGGTACATCGCTATCTCGACCTGGCTCGTCCGCTCGCGGTCGAGGGTTCGACCTGGCGGCCTCCGGCACGCTCGGGTGATCCGTTGTCGGTCACCGATGTCGGCCCGCTGGGCGGCCGGGTGAATGGTAAGCGAGTGCGGTGGACGGCGCTTCGCCCGGCCGAGAGGCTGCGTCTGGTCGCGCCGGATGGCGGGTCGATGCTGGTCGCGGTGCGTGGCGATGGTGGCCCGTTCACGGCGTGGGCAACGGTTTTCGAGCGTGCCTCCGATCGCATCCGGCAGCGGTTCGAGCCTCGGTTTCCCACGGTCAACCCGCACCGGCTGCGTCATTCGTTCGCGATCCGGACACTCGAAATGCTGGTCGAGGGCTACTACACCCAGGCGGCGAAGCTGGTGCGCGACACCGATGCCGATGCGGCGCTGGCGTTGTATCTGTCCAAATCCGACCCGTTGATGGTGTTGCGGGATCTGCTCGGACACTCCTCGGTGTTGACCACGGAGAAGTACCTGCGTCGGTTGGACATGACCCGGATCTACCGCGAAGCCTACGAGCGAGCGGGCCAGGAATACGGGCTCGCCGAGATCGCGGATGCCGAACGCGAAGCCGACGACGAATTCAGTGACGAGTTCGAGGACGCCGTCTGATGCCGGCGGAACTGATCGACGACCCTTTGGGTATCGAGTTCGTGTCCACCGCGCGGCGCTCGGCGGCGACCGTCTACATCGGTGAGACCCGCAATCCGCGGTTGGCCCGCGAGATGCTGCTCGGGCTGTGCAACATTGTTCATCCGCACGGACCGGTCGACGAGCTGAAAACCTTCCAGCAGTATGTCACCGCGATCCGCCGGTCCGTGGACGAGCTGGCCGAACACGGTCACGTCGGTGGCGCCGCGGACCTGACCCGGGCGAGGCTGGCGGAGTACTGGATGGGCGCCGGGTACGCCCGCGAGTACAAGACCCGACGGATGCTGGCCGCGTTGGACCAGCAGACCTCCGTGCTCGCCCCGGATGTGCGGGCACTGGTCGACGGCCGCCACTTCAACGCGACACGTCGCCGCGACAAGCGACCATTCGTGCCCTACAGCAACGACGAGTGGCAGCAGATCCGGCAGGTGAGCCGGACGATCATCCGCGCCGCGTTCGCCGACCACCAGGCGGCGCGGGCCGCGGTGGAGCGTGGCCGCGATCCGCGTGAGTTCGGGTGGTCGTTCGACAACCTGTGCTGGTTGATCGATCGAGAAGGCCCGATGACGTGGGCCACGTTCGTCCAGCGACACGGGTACAGCGCGGGCAAGCGATGTGTCACGTTGTTGCCCAGGGTGATTGCGGCGCTGTTCGTCGACAGCGACGTCGCGTTGTCGTATCGCCTGTTGTTGGGCACCTACATAGGGATCGTCCCGGACGGCATCGATGCGCTCGGCATGGGCGATCTGGACTGGGCCGGCGATGCCACCATCCTGCTCGGCTATCTCAAGGGCCGCACCACCACCGAGAGCGTGACCCTCAACCGGCGATCCGTGCGCCTGCTAGAACAATGGCTCAAGCACTCGACGCTCACCCGCGACCTCGCCCCGCCGGACACCCGAGCGAAGCTGTGGACTCGCTACTCGCCTCGCCACAACCGAGTCACCGCCGAGGGGTTCACCTTCAATCAGCTCGCCCGGTGGGTGCAATGCCGCCATCCGGCGGCGCACGAGGCCGGTCTGTCGTTGCTGGCCGATGACGGCGCGCCGTTGCGGATCGACCGGCGCCGTATCCGCACGACGTTCCTGTCGCTGCGGGACCGCAGGTCCTGGTTCGGCAGCGCCCGCTCGGCCGTGGATCCCAACCACACACCTGGGGTCGAGGGCGACAACTACCTCACCGCGACCACCCCCGCGCAGCGTGACGCGGTCGAGACGATCACCGAGAACAGCCAGGCCGACCTGTTACGCAAGGCCGCGCCGCCGATCGTGCTGAGCACCGAGTCGACCGCGGAATTCGCCGCCCGGTTCCCTGAAGTGATCCGGGCGGCGGGCCTGACCGATGCCACGATCGACGAGTTGGTCGATACCGCGAACCGGGACGTGTTCGTCGCGGCGTGCGCGGATCCGGTGTCCGGCTTGCACGGGCCGGTCGGGAAACCGTGCCCGGCACGGCCGTGGGTGTGTCTGCTGTGCCCGCTGGCGGTCTTCACCCCACGGCACGTGGTGAACCTGTTGCGTATGCAGGCGTTCTTCGCCCGCCAGTGGCAGCAGATGCCGTCCGCGCAGTTCATGGCGGTCTTCGGCCCCTACGCCCAACGCATCGACACCATCGCGGCCGCCTTCCGCGACCGCGATCCCGCCCTGCTCGTCCGAGCGGCTCGCGAGGTCGCCGACACCGACGCTGAACTGCCCCTTCTCCCGGAGGAACGCACCACCTCATGACCGCACCCGTCACCGCCACCGAGCACTCCGGTGGTAGGTCTCCGTTCGCGGGCCTGGACCTGTGCCGCCCGATCGGCATCGCCGTCGCGCCGGGCGCCGCGGGACCGAACTTCGACCAAGACGTCTGGGACTTCAACTCCGCCACCGGCCTTGCCGCCTACCTGGCCTCCTCGCACAAGCGCTGGAACCTCGCCGCGATCCGAAACCCGCTCTGGCGCATCGTGGCCAAGGAGTACCTGGTAGCGTTGATGGTGCCCACCCATCAAGCCGTACGGGACCTCCCGGACGCGTTCCGGGTCGCCCGCACGGTCTCGGCGTGCGTGAACAGGCACTACGAGCTGATCCGCTGGCTGAACTGGCTGACCGACAACGGAATCACCGCACTCGCACAGGTCGACGATCACCTCTGCGACTCCTACATCGCCGAACGCCGCACCGGCCACGACAAGAACGGCGCGATCGTCGAACGACCCGGCGCGGTCAACAACGCCGCCCACGTCGTGACCGGCCTGGCCCAATACCGCGACCTGTTCACCACCGACCGCTACCGGCTGGGCTTCCGACCTTTCGCGGGGAAGGCGCCTGGCGCGGTCGCCGGGCTGAGTACACCGGCCGAGAACAGCACACCCCCAGTACCGACCGAGATCCTGCAACCGATGCTGGCCGCGGCGCTCTACCTCATCGACACACTCGGCCCCCACGTCGTGCCGCTGATACGCAATGTCGAGACCGACCGCGACCGGATCAACCAGCTACCCCACCTACGTAGCCCGGGCTGGGATGTACTGCTGGGCTCCATTGAGAAGCGGGTGAGCGAAGGCAGGCCGTTCAACCAGGTTCCCTCGCGCGTCGAGGCGGTCAAGAAGTACGTCGTCGACGAGTCCGACCCTCTCTGGGGGATTTCACTGCGTGACGTCGCGGCCGAAGCCGGATGCGGTCATTTCCGCAACGAATGGCTTCCGGTCCTGCGCCCTGCCCTGGAACAGGCCGTCGCCCGGGTGGGGATCGAGGAACCGATCGGCCGCGACGCGGCACTCGTCACCCGCGCCGATGGACAAGGACGGGTGCCGTGGACCCGGCCGCTGTCCGAACGCCACGCCCGCGTCCTGCCCGATCTCCTGCGCACGGCCTGCCTCCTGGTCATCGCCGCGACCACAGGAATGCGCGCGAGCGAACTGTCCGAATTGGCCAAAGGCTGCCGTCTCCCGCCCGAACACACAGCCCCCGGCCTCACCCGCTACCGGGTGACCGGGAAAATCATCAAGAACCGGGGCTACGGCGGCGAACCCGACGAATGGGTGGTCCTGGGCGAGGTCCACCGTGCTATCACGCTCGCCGAACAACTCCTGGACGTCGACGCCGAACCCGGAACGTCGCTGTTCGGCCGCATATCCTTCAAGAACACCTACGCAACCTTCCGCACCTGGGTCAACTCCCCCGCGGGCCGACACCTCGGACTCGCACCGATCCCGGACACACACATCGACTTGCGGATGCTGCGCCGCACGCTCGCGATCGAACTGGCCTACCGGCCAGGCGGACTTTTGGCCGCCAAACTCGCACTCAAACACATCAGCGTGGTCACCACCGAGGGCTACGCCGGTCGCCCCGGCGGCGCCCAAGCGAAGTTCCTCGCCGAGGTCGGCGCCGAAGAACAGAAACGAAACCTCGGACTCCTCCTCGACGAAATCGACAACTACCAACACGGCATCCGGCCCTCGGGCCCGCACGCCCGCGAGCTGATCGACTTCTTCGACACCGTCGACGGCAAACTCACCGACGAACAACGCACCGCCCCGAAAATCATCCTCAACGACCAGGAACTACGCCGAATGCTGGCCAAACGCGCCAACACCCTGCACCTCGGTGCAGCGAACTACTGCTGGTTCACCGACCCCGCCAAAGCCCTATGCCTACGCCTGGCCGGCACACCCACCGCCGACCGACCACTGATCGGCATGTGCGACTCAGCCCGCTGCCCACAAGCCACCCACCACCCCCGCCACCGACCGATATGGCAACACACAGTGAAGAACACGACGGTGTTCCTGGGCAACCTCGGCCGCGCCCAGAAGACCGAGCGGGCACGACTGGAAGCACAACGCGACCGCGGGCTCCGGGTGCTGGCCGACATCGACACCGCCGCCACCCCGGCAGACACTGCTATGGAAGGGAACTGAGGTGGGGCGGCTCAGCGAACAGACCCGCGCACAGAAGGAAGCCGCGATCCGGGCCGCGATGGACCGTCTGCTACGCGGAGAGATCCCACCTGGCGGCAAGTGCGACGTCAAGACCCTCGCCGCCAGCGGCGGCGTCACCCGCGCCGCGCTCTACAGCACCTATTTGCACCTGAAGGAGGAGTTCGAGCAGCGCCGTGAGCGGCTGCGCACTGTCGGGGTGATCTCCGATCCGCGCGAATATCAGATCGAGCGTTTGAAGGCGCAGGTCGAGCACCTTGAGAACCGTGTAACCGTCGAGGAGCAGCGCAACGCCGAACTGGCCGCGTTCCGAGTCCAGGCAGTGTCGCGACTGGCAGCCCAGTATGACGAAATCACTCGACTGCGTGCCGCGCTGGCGTCCGGTGGCACCGTCCGTGGGATCCCGACGGGTCGCAAGCATCCGGTGACCTGACCCGCAGCGGTAGTGGCTACTCTCAACGTTGGTTGGGCAGCAGAGCGTCATCAGAGTGAGGACCTGGTGAAACTCCGGCTGCAAGGTGCGGTTCTGCTTTTTCGGTAGCGAGTCGGTGGCCTGAGTGGTAGCGGTGAGCTGCCGCGTGAACTCGTTGAACTCCCACTGCCAGCGATCAGACACGTGGACAATTGCTCACACGAAGTTGGTCCACGGTGCGATACTGCCTGCATGCAACGCATTGCGGCTTGCAGAGCTTGGGGGGTGGCATTTACCAGTTCGCCTGGGCGTCCGACGTCGGGCTCGCCGATGTGCGCACGCATTGTCGGCAGTCTTAGCCATGCCCGGCCCGAATTCCTTGCCGGGCAACCGGCTGTATCTTGGTCGGCTCGGTGGACCTTGGTCTTGGCCGATTGTGACGCCGGGTCGGGCAATGTACTTACGCGCGGCGGCTACGCCGGATGAGCGAGCTAAGGTCGACGGGTAGGGCCGATCACGCCGACGGGAACAGCGCGGCGGTGGTGGCACCGAACCTCTCCTTACCGCGAGGCGGAGGCGCGATCCGCGGGATCGGCGAGAAGTTCACTGCCAACCCGGTCACCGGCACGGGCGCGATGACCGTGCCCGTGTGGACCTCGCCCGGACGCGGCGCATTCGGTCCCACCCTCTCCTTGTCCTACGACTCGGGCTCGGGTAACGGCCCGTTTGGGCTCGGGTGGAGCCTGGGGCTCCCCTCGATCACACGACGGACCGACAAGGGTGTTCCGCTCTACGACGACGCGACAGAATCCGACGTCTTCATCTTCTCCGGCGCCGAGGATCTCGTGCCCGCCTTGGAGCCGGACGGAGCCCGCCGCCGCGACGACGAGACCGCACCAGGCTATGTGATCGACCGCTACCGCCCCCGAATCGAAGGCCTGTTCGCGCGGGTCGAGCGGTGGACGAACCGCGCCGATGGCACCGTGCACTGGCGGGCACTCTCACGGGAGAACACCCTCACCGTCTATGGCGCCGACGCAGCGTCGCGCATCAGTCATCCGGACGACCCCAATCGGGTCTTCTCCTGGCTGATTTCGGAATCGCGAGACGACCGCGGCAATGCCATCGTCTACGAGTACAAAGCGGAGAACGGCGACAAGGTCGACCTCACCTTGCCGAGCCAGCGCAATCGCGGAGTCCGCGACGACCGCGCCCGCGCTGTCAACCGTTACGTCAAGCGCATTCGGTACGGCAACAGGCACCCAGTGCTGGCCGCCGACGGTTCACGGCCCCGACTGTTCACCGATCTGCCGCCCGCGGTGCGGCAGGGGATCGAGTGGATGTTCGAGGTCGTGTTCGACTACGGCGAGCACGACGTCGCCGATCCGCGGCCCGACGAGCAGGCCATCTGGGGCGTACGCCTGGATCCGTTTTCCACTTACCGCGCCGGGTTCGAATGCCGCACAAACCGGCGTTGCCGTCGGATCTTGATGTTCCACCACATACCCGATCAGGTCGACGGGACAGCGGGTTACGACGGTGTGGTCCGCTCCACCGAACTCACCTACACCGAGCCGGTCACGCAACAAGCCAGCGGCGTGGCCGCCTACAGCACCCTCGCCAGGGTCACCCAGACCGGCTACTGCCGCAATGACGACGGCACCTACGACACGCGCAGCCTGCCACCGGTGGAGTTCACCTACTCCGTGCCGGAGATCCACCAACGTGTCGAGGAGGTTGATCCACGCAACCTCGAGCACCTGCCGATCGGCGTCGACGGCACCGTCTATCGATGGATCGACCTGCACGGGGACGGGATCCCCGGCATCCTCACCGAACAAGGGGATGCGTGGTTCTACACCCGCAACGTCAGCCCCGCTGCGGGCAACGACGTTCTGTTCTCGCCCACCGAGCTCGTCACGATGCGTCCCTCCGCCACCCTGACCGCTGACAAGGCGCATTTCATGGACCTCGCCGGTGACGGTCAACCCGACCTGGTGATGCTCGCGGCGCCCACCCCGGGGTTTTTCGAACACGACGAGGGCGAGGGATGGAATCCGTTCCGTCCCTTCACTTCTGGACTTGACTTCGATCTGAACTCCAGGGAAGTCACGTTCGTCGACCTCGACGGCGACGGGCACGCCGATGTCCTGATCGCCGAGGACGACGCGTGGGCGTGGCACCCGTCGCTCGGCGAGGACGGCTTCGGCGCACGCCGACGCGTCGCGGCAGCACTCGATGACGAGCGGGGTCCACGAGCGGTGGCCGGGGGAAGCGCCGAAGCGATGGTGCTCGCCGATCTGTCCGGCGATGGACTGACCGACCTCGTCCGGATATGCAACGGCGAGGTCTGCTACTGGCCGAACGTGGGACACGGTCGCTTCGGCGCTAAAGTCACCATGGACCACTGCCCGCAGTTCGACAATCCGGACGCGTTCGATCCGGCACGGCTGCGCCTGGCCGACATCGACGGCAGCGGAACTACCGACATCATCTACCTGCACCGCGACGGTGTTCGCCTGTACTTCAACCTGTGCGGAAATGCGTGGAGCGAGCCCCAAATGCTCACCGTCGCACCCCAGGTGGACATCCTCACCTCGGTGGAGGTCACCGATCTGCTCGGTAACGGCACTGCGTGCCTGGTGTGGTCGTCATCGCGGCCGGGGCGTGACCGGCGACCTCTCACGTACGTGAACCTCATGGGTGCCACCAAACCTCACCTGTTGGTCGGCGCGAGCAACAACCTCGGCACCGACACGGAGGTGTACTACCTTCCCTCGACCCACTTTTCGCTGGTCGATCGGCGCGAGGGCAGGCCGTGGCGGACCCGGCTTCCCTTTCCGGTGCACGTCGTGGAGCGGGTGGTGACCCGTGACCTGGTCAGCCGCACCTCCTACACCGCGCGATACGCCTACCACGACGGGTTTTTCGACGGCGACGAACGCGAGTTCCGCGGATTCGGCCTCGTCGAGCAGTGGGACACCGAGGAGATCGACAATCCCGCCGCCGACGTGGTCGCGGACTCGCTGCGGCTGGCACCGGTGCACACCAAGACGTGGTACCACACAGGTTCCATGCGGGCCCCCGACTGGCGCGACGCGTTCTGCGAACCTGGGCTGCGCCACGAAGAGGCCGTGGCCCGGCGGTTGCCAGCGAACGTCGTGCCCGACCCTATCGACGACATCGACCGCCGTGAGCTGTGCCGGTCACTCAAGGGACTGGTATTGCGCCAAGAGGTGTTCGGCCGCGACGGATCCGCCAAGGACGCGATTCCCTATGTGGTGACCGAGCACTGCTACGAGGTGAGGCGGCTGCAGCGCCGCGGCGGCAACCGGCACGGTGTGTACCTCAGCTACATGAGCCAGACGCTGACCGCCAACTACGAACGTGACGCTGCTGATCCCCGTGTCAGCCACGGCATCACCCTAGAAGTGGACCAGTACGCCACGGTCCTCAAGCGGGCCGACATCGCCTACCCGCGTCGACCGACGATCCGCGTGCTCAGCGCCGGTGGCCAGCGCATCGATGTCACGAATCCGGGACTCGCCGCGCTCGCGGCCACCGAACAGAGCGTCCAATCACGACCACTCATGACCTACACCGAGACGACGTTGACCAACGCGATCGACGACATCGCCTCTCACCCCGACGATCTCCGGCTGCCGCTTTCCTGGCAGACCGCGACCTACGAGCTGACCGGCTACGACACGACCGGACCCGACGGCCGCTTCCAGGCGAGCGACCTCGTCGAACCGGATCCCGACAACCCTCGACGGGTTCGTTCGAAATCGACAGCGCCGCTTCGCTACGAGCAGCCCACGCCACCTGGGATGCAGCGCCGACTCATCGAACGCAGTTGCACCGTATTCCGCGCCGACGACCTGTCGTCGCTTCTGCCTCTCGGTCAGCTCGATCCCCGCGGGCTCACCGGACAGACCTACACGCTCGCGTTCACCGCTGGCCTGATCGACGCGGCATATCGGCGCAACACGACACAGCTGGTATTGCACGACGATCCCGTTTTCGCGGCAACTGGAGGCGATGGCGGCGGCTATCTGTCCGGCGCCACCCTCAAGGCCCTGCACGGCTTCCCGACCGAAGAGGCCGACGCCGACTGGTGGATACCCAGCGGCGTCGTGTTCCTCGCTGCGGATGCCGATGCGGCCGCTAGCGCCGAATTCGGTGAGGCCGTCCAACACTTCTTCATGCCGCGGCGATACCGCGACTCGTTCGGTCACGACACGGTGGTGCGCTACGACGCTCACGATCTGCTCGTCGTGCAGACGACCGACCCCGTCGGCAACTCAGCCACGGTCGACTCATACGACTACAGACTGCTGCAACCGCAACAACTGAGCAACGCTAACGGCAACCGCGCCGCCGTCGCGTTCGACGTGCTCGGCATGGTGGTCGGCACGGCAACCATGGGCAAGCCGCCACCGGCCACCGCCGAAGGCGACGAGCTCACCGACTTCGTCGCCGACGTCGGCCAGGACGAACTCGACGCGTTCCACTCCGCCGCCGATCCCCACGAGTTGGCACCGGACCTGCTCGGCGGTGCGACCACGCGGATTCTGTATGACCTCAACCGTTTTCGTGCCTCGCGGGCCGCCGCTCCCGACAACCCCGATGTGTGGCAGCCCGTCTACACCGTGACGCTGGCCCGCGAGACTCACCTCAGCCAGCCCCTCGACGGCGAATCGCTGCGCATCCAGATGTCATTCGCTTACTCCGACGGCTTCGGGCGCGTCATCCAGAAGAAGATCCAGGCCGAGCCGGGCCCGGTGGTCGCCGGAGGACCGATCATCGGCCCCCGGTGGGTCGGCAGTGGCTGGACCATCTTCAACAACAAGGGAAACCCCGTCCGACAGTACGAACCGTTCTTCAGCCGGCTCGACAAGGGCCATCAGTTCGAGTTCGGGCGGCTGCACGGGGTCAGCCCAGTGCTGTTCTACGATCCACCCCAGCGCGTGGTCGCGGCGCTCAACCCGAACAACAGCTATACAAAGGTGGTTGTCGGCCCCTGGCGCACAGCGACTTTCGACGTCAACGACACATCGGCACCCCGCAACGGACAGACCGGCGATCCACGTACCGACATCGACGTCGGCGCGCTCGTCAAACGCTACATCGACGCGATCGACACCGAACCGGCCAATCCATGGCAGACGTGGTACCAACAGCGGATCAGCGGCGCACTCGGTCCGTTCGCGCGCGACGCCGCCGAACAGACCGCCGCACATGCCGACACACCGACCGTGGTGCACGTCGATCCACTGGGACGGCCGATCCTGCATGTGTTGCACAATCGCGTCACCGACCCGGCGCACCCGCTCGACGGCAGCAACGAAACCATCGAGCACCGAATCGAACTCGACATCGACGGCAACAAACTGTCGGTACGCGACGGCGTCACCGACGCCTGGGACTCGGCCGGCAACCCGACAACAGACCCGCGTGGCCGACAGATCACCCGCACCACCTACGACCTGCTCGGACACCCGGTCCGGGAACAGAGCATCGACGCAGGCACCCGCTGGACGCTGCTCGACGTCACCGGCAAGGTCATCCGCCGATGGGACAGCCGGGGACACCAACACCGCACCTCCCACGATGCGCTGCGCCGACCCACCCACGAATTCGTCGCGGGCACTGACGCCGCTGACCCGGACCACGAGATACTCACGGAGAGAGTTATCTACGGCGAGCAGCACCCCGACGGCGCGCTGCACAACCTACGCGGCACCGTCTACCTACATCTCGACCAGGCCGGTGCGCTGACCAACGCCGGCCACGACTTCAAGGGCAACCCCCTCGGCGCGGTCCGCCGGTTGACCAGCGGGACCCGCTACCGCGGTGACGTCGACTGGATGTTTATCGATGCCCAGCTGCCTGTGGATCCGAAAGCGCTCCTGGATCTCGCGGCGCTCGACAGCGCGCTCGCACAACGTCTCGAGGACACCGCATACACCAGTCACAGCACCTATGACGCGCTGAACCGGCCGCGCGAACTGGTCACCCCACATGGCCCGGCATCGGCGGCCTCGGTGATCCGCAACAGCTACAACTCCGCCAATCTGCTGGAACGCGTTGACGTGAATGTGCAGAGCGCCTTGGCCGCAGGGCAGACGCAGTGGACACCGGTGATCACCAACATCGATTACGACGCGAAGGGGCAACGCCTGCGCGTCGAGCGTGGCAACGGCACCGCCACCGACCTCGAGTACGACCCGCTGACCTTCCAACTGATGCGGGTCAGGACCCGCCGCGACAAGGCCGCGTTTCCCGACGACTGCATCCAACCGCCTCCTGCGGACTGGCCGGGGTGCGGGCTCCAAGACATCACTTTCACCTATGACGCCGCCGGGAACCCGACCCGCATCACCGACGGGGCGCAACAGCGGATCTTCTTCGCCAACCGCCGCGTCGAGCCGAGCACCACCTACATCTACGACGCTACGTATCAACTGGTTTCAGCGACCGGCCGCGAACACCTCGGGCAGGCCGCCGACGCGCCGTCGCGAGCGGAAGATCCCGGCAAGATCGGCATCGCGTGGGGCACCGACGACGGCACCGCCATGGGCACCTATATGGAGCACTACTCCTACGACCGCGCCGGCAATCTGACCGAGCTGCACCACATCTCCAGCGAAGCCGCGTTCAGCTGGACGCGGACCTTCGAATGCGAAGCGGTCAGCACACTCGAGGGCGGTGCACCCGGTCTGCGCAAGCACGGCAACCGGCTCACCGTCAGCTTCGTCGCCCACGCGCCGGCCGAGCCGTTGGAGTACGACGAGCACGGCAACGTCATCCGGATGACACACCTCGGTGACGGCAACCCGGTGCCGAACATGCACTGGAACCATCTCGACCAACTGGTGCGCGTGGATCACGGCGGCGGCGGCACCACGTACTACGTCTACGACGCGGGCGGACACCGGATCCGAACAATCCGCGAGAAATCGGTCACTCTCACCGAAGAACGCATCGATCTCGGCGACGTCGACATCTTCCGTAGACGGCAGGGCGCCGCCATGCTAGAGCGCGAGACCATCCATGTCCGCGACGGCACCAATCGAGTCGCGCTCATCGAATCGCGCACAGTGGACACGGCCGGCGACGATCCCGCTCCGGCACAGCTCATGCGATTCCAGCTCGCAGATCACCTTTCGTCGTCTCACGTGGAGCTCGACGAGATCGGCCGGATCATCAGCTACGAGGAATACGCGCCATTCGGCGCCGCCACCTACCAGGCGGTCCGCAGCCAGACCGAGACACCGAAACGTTACCGCTACACCGGCCACGAGCGTGACGAGGAAACCGGGTTCGACGCCATGGGCGTGCGCTACTACGCGTCGTGGCTGTGTCGGTGGATCAGTTGCGACCCCTCGGGCACAACGGATTCCACGAATCTCTACGAATACGTCGCGAACAACCCGGTGCGCCACGTCGACGTCACGGGGCGCGGACTATGGGACAAGACGAAAAGTTTCGTCAACGAGGGCGCCAACCGCGCCGTCGCGGCGGTCAAACCCGGCGACGCGGTGTTCGAGGCCGTCGACAACGCGTTCAAACCGGAAGCCCGCCCCATTGCCGCCGCCGTTCTGAACAACATGGCCAAACGCGGCGAAGGAATGATCCAGGGCGCCAGTGAGATGGGCAAGCAGGCCGGCAATGACTACGGTGATATCGCTTACGCCGCAACCCACCTTAATGAACAGGGCGCCAAGCAGAAGCTCAACGCGGCTATCGATCGGCGACAGAAGGCATCCGTCGAGATGGCTGTTGGCATAGTCAAGGGATTTCACGGCCAACTGAAGACCGTCGGCAATGCGCTCGGCGACGTGGCCTACTACCGGCCCGAGTTTGTCGGGCTTGGGGGGATGCTCAAGTCGCATGCACACGAACAGGGCGCCAATGCCAAGGTCGCCAGCGCCATCACCGATATCGCTACCGACGGACCACAGATCTTCCTGACCGTTGAGGGTGGCGTAAACCTGGCAAAGGGCGCCGCGGGAGCGCTGAGCAAGCCACCGGTCGGCAGAGTTTCGTCGGGCGGGTTCACTGGAGTTCGCGTGACCGGCCAACAAACTATCGCGGCAACTGAAGCGGAGACCGCACGGTTCTTGGACAGCGTTTCGGTCAAACAGGAGGTATCGATATCTCAAATGGCGGGGGGCGATGCCAAAATCTGGTGGGGTGATGCAACCAGCACGCGGATTGAAATTGGTCCAAACGTGACATCGACGTTGCACACCCACCCCACGTCCGGGATCGCTCAATTCTCTTTGGGAGACGCCACCGAGTTCTTCGAAAAGGGCTACAACCCAGACGTAACCCACAGTGTGCTCGGCTACAAATGGCCATCCGCCAATCGGGTTCTTGTCGAACAAGGGCTGGAGCCGGAGCTGGCTGTCGTGAAGACGACCGTAAAACAGAACGACGTCCTCAACAACACCTGGCAAAGATTCACACATCCGGATTGATCCAATCGCAAGGACGAGACAATGGCTGAGTTCGCAGGACAGATCCGCGTTGCCAACGGGTTGCCAGCCAAAGGTGTGACGTTCCAACTCCTTCGGGAGCGTGTAGGCGGCGGTCCAGAAGTAGTCGCGACGCTGGAGACCAATGAGTCCGGGCAGTTCACCTCGGAGGACATCGCGGTGGACCCGGGCGCAATCCTGGTCGCCCGGATCCACCAGGACGGCGTCGGGGACGTGGTGCTCACCCCGCTGACTACCGCGCAGGACCCGTCGGCAATGCGCTTGGTACTTCCCGAGTCGCACGCTGACCTGGCCAGTGAGTTCACCCGGCTGACCGGCGCGGTGACACCGGCGCTGGGCGGCCTTCCACTGGCCGAGGCCACCGAGAACTCGGCGCGTCGCGACCTCAGCGTGATTCAACGTGAGACGGGCTGGGATGCAAGACTTCTCGCGCTGTCGGTCTACTCGGCTCGGCTAAGCGCCGCGACTGACGGGCAACCGGCGATCGGCATGTCCGAGGAAGCGATTTACGGGCTGCTGCGCAGCGGGCTGCCGTCCGACCGCGACCTGCTGGCCCGGGTGCCTGCGGCGACCGTGCGGGCGGCACTCGATAAGTCCGCGGAGGCGGGAGTGATATCGCTGGACGCCGCCGGGCGCGACCGGCAAGTGGCAGCGTTCGAGGCGTTCGCGACTGCGCAACGGCTGGCGTCCCGGCCCGGCGGGGGGGTGTCGACGCTGCAGGAGTTGCTCGACGCGTCCGAGCTGTCGACTCAGGGCGGAGACAACTCGCCGCGGCAACGCTTTGAGAAGGTGGTCCTCGATACCTCGACCGATCAGCCTCTGTGGGCCCGGGCCGCCAACGCGGGACTCGGCGACGACCAGATAGCATCGCTGAAACGTCAAGCGCGACTTGCCTTTCTCACGACGAATAATGTCTCGTTGATGGCCCAGGTGAAGGCTGACCTCGATGACGAGGTCAGCTTCGGCGAGGGCCTGACCGCCGCCGGCTGGGATGCCCCCGGCAAGTGGTCGATGGCACTGACCGCACTCGGTGGTGTCGATGTCGTTCCTGCCGCTTTCAAAGACGACGATGATCCTGTCAGCGCCTACTCTTCCGAACTGGCGAGACGGGTTCGCGTCGCGTATCCCACGCACGTGGTGGCCGCGATGGTGCAACGCGCTGATATCGCTCCTGTCGGCGATGCCGAGGCCGACGACAGGCTCGCCAAGGTGCTGATCCGGGCGGGTGAGCAAGGTCTGCAACTTGGTGCGACCAACATGAAGACGTTCCTCGCGGAGCATCCCGACGTATTCGACGGCGTCCCCGATGCTCGCCGCGCTCCCATCGAGTCGGCGCTGGCCACCCTGCAGCGCGCTTACCAACTGTCGCCGAGCAATGAGGCGATGAAGGTGCTGCTCGATCACAAGCTTACGTCGGCGTATGACATCGCGGCGCTGACTGAGCCCATCTTCATCGACCGGTACGGGTCACTGTTCCCCTCCGATCGGGAAGCCCGCCTGGTGTTTCGCAAGTCCGAACAGGTGCAGGCTGTCCTCTACAGCTCCTATTCGATGGCCAAGCAGGCGGCCGATGCGCCCGCGATCGCGCCCGTGTCGGGCACCGCCGAGCAGCGACAGCAGGCGGTCGACAACATCAAGCGTGTCCTGCCTGTGACACCGACGATGGAGTCGCTGTTCGGTTCGATGGACTACTGCGACTGCGATCATTGCCGCTCGGTGCTCGGTCCCGCCGCTTACGTGGTGGATGTGCTGAAGTTCCTCGACCCCGATCCGCTGGCTTGGGAGGGCTTCAAGGCGAACTGGGCGAATCACCACAACGGCGAGGCCTACCCGTACGGCAGCCCCTACGAGGAACTCATCGCCCGCAGGCCCGACCTGGCCCATCTTCAACTCAGCTGCGAGAACACCAACACTGAACTGCCCGTCATCGACATCGTCAACGAGATCCTGGAGTACCTCGTGGTGGCGGAGACCCTTTCCCCCAACGCCGTTCGCGACAGCGGCGCGGTGGACTCCGAGGACGTGATGGCCGAGCCGGAGTTCGTCGTCGACAAGGCGTACGCACAGCTGCGCAAGGCCACATTCCCCTCGGTACTGCCTTTCGATCTATGGCACGAGACCGTCCGGGAGTTCCTGGGCTGGTTCGGCGAACCACTCTCATCGCTGGTGGGGCTGTTCCCGGTATTCGCCGATGCCGCCGACGACCGGTACGCGGCCGCGATCGAACGGCTCGGCCTGACCCGGGTGGCCTCCGACGTCCTCACCGACGACGACCCGCTGACGGATTGGTGGACGCGCCTCGGCTTCGGCGTCGAGGACGACCAAAAGGCTGTCGCCGTCGAAAACCTGCAACGCGCAAAGCAACTCGCCGGTCGTCTCGGCGTGAGCTACCAGGAGCTGGCCGACCTCCTCGGCACGCATTTCATCAACCCGGCCCTCGATGAGCTCGGTGTGCTCAGCACGGCCGGCGTCAGCGTCGCCGACGCGATACTGTGGCGCGCCAACGAGCCGATGATCGCGGCCCCGGAGCCAACCGACCCCAGCGAACACGAGACATGGCTTCAGGTGCAGTCCGTACAGCAACGGCTGACCACAGTCACGACGACCTATGGCCTCACCGGCGATCGAACCGCCGAGGCATGGCTTCGCGCCGTTGACGACGACACACTCGCCGACGTTGTCGTGCTGCTCGACCCCGACGGCTCCTGCGATTTCGACCGCACTCTGTTGGGATCCGCGGCCACCGGCGAGGCCCTCGACAACGAACGTCTCCCTGAAATCGTGGTGAAACTCGACCTTTTCGTCCGGCTGCAGCGCGCGACCGGCTGGTCCACCGCCGACCTCGACGAGGCGCTTCGTGTGTTCGTCCCCGGTGGGACCGTGGGCACGGGGTTGTTCGGTGCGCCGATGCGCACAGCCCTGATCTACCTCGCCCATGTCACCGAGCTGAGCACCCTGCTCGACACCGGCGAGTCGGCGCGGCGGCGCTGGGTCTCGGCGTGGAGCACGATCGGCACGCACGGCGCCTCGTCGCTGTACACAGAGTTGTTCGGACAGCGGGCACCCGGGCAACGCGACCCGTCCTTTGCCGCACCACTGGGCGATGTGCTGTCCGAAGACGCCGTCGGTGCCGCACCGCTGGCAAGCGCTCACGCCGCCACGCTGTGCGGCGCGCTGGGCGTGCGCGCCGGGGACCTGCAGGCGATCGTGAACCGCTCCGGCGAGGCCTGGTCGACGTTGAAGCTTTCGCTCGAATCGGTCTCCGACGTGCATCGGTACGTGTTTCTCGCCGATTCCCTCGACGCCACCGTCAGCGACGTCCTGGCGATCGAGCGTCTGAGTGGGCTGCATCCTTTCGAACCGCTGGCCGCCGGGCCGATCGCGGCCAAGGCCGACGACCATCCGCAGCGGTCGACGTTGCCCTTCGTCAAGGCCGCGATCACGATCGCCAAGGCGGGGCTGACGACCGCCGAACTGGACTACCTGCTCGCTCACCGGGTCGATCCGGTCAACGATCTGCGGCCCGATGCCGACACCACGACCGCGCTGCTCGACGGGATCGCGGCCAAACTGACCGAGTCGCTGGCGCGACTGAAGGCCGCCCGCGCGGACGCGGAGCCCGCTGCCGGCGCCGAACCCCCGACGCCACCTACACCGGCCGAGGTCGCCGCTTCCCTGGTCGCCGCGGCGATGGGCCCGCGGGCGGGCGTGACCGCCGCCCTGCTGAACAGCGACGATGCCCTTGGTGATCCGTCGGGACCTGCTGGCACGCGACTCGTCGAGGCGTTTCTCGCACTCGCTGGCGCTGGCCCCGATCCTCAGCGGGTTGGAAAGGCGCACTTGCTGCTAACCAAGGCGCTGATGCTTGTCGATCGTTTCGACCTCAGCGCGCGTGAGTGCGGCGAGTTCGGTCTCGACGCGCTGCCTGTCGAACCCGACGACGACACCACCGACCGCTTCGGTGCACTGCTGCGCCTGATCGGCTATGTCGCGCTACGCAAGGAGATCGCGGCGGGTTCGGAAGGGCTGGTCGACGTGCTGTCCGCTGCGCGGGGCGGCGCCGATCCGCTCAACGCCGCGAGCGACGCGTTGGCAGCCGTCACGAAGCGACGTCCCGAACAGGTCCGGGAGACTGTCAAAGGGCTCGGGCTCTCGGCCGCCGATCTCGGCACACTCGACGGGGTCCGCCGGGCATGGACGGTGCTGGCGTTGATCGAGCGGCTCGGTGTCGACGCCGCCACCGTGGCCGGGTGGTGCAAGGTCGTCGACCCGGCCACCACGGTCGACGACCGCCGCCGCATTGCCCGTGAGGTCAAGGACGCCGTCCGCGCCCATCTGGGACCCGCCCGCTGGCGACAGGTCGCCAAACCGATCTCCGACCGACTGCGCCAGCGCCAGCGCGACGCGCTGGTGGCCACCGTGCTGCACACCACCGGGCTTACCTCGGTGGACGAGCTCTACCAGTTGTTGCTCATCGACCCAGGTTCCGAGCCGGTGCTGCGCACCACGCGCATCCGGCAGGCGATATCGTCGCTGCAGCTGTTTGTGCAGCGATGCCTGCTCAACATCGAGCCGCGCGTGCACTCGTCGGCGATCAACGCCGACCACTGGGAATGGATGAAGCGATACCGGGTCTGGGAGGCCAACCGCAAGATCTTCCTCTATCCCGAGAATTGGCTGGAGCCGGAGTTCCGCGACGACAAGTCGCACCTGTTCAGCGAACTCGAGGGCACGCTCCTGCAGAGCGACGTCTCCGCGGACGTGGTCGAGGACGCGTTCCTGGTCTATTTGCGCAAGCTCGACGAGATCGCCCGCCTCGACGTAGTCGGCTTCTACACAGAACAGGATTTTCTCGACCCGGGCTCCACCACATTGCACGTAATCGCACGCACGCACGGCCTGCCGCACCAGTACTTCTACCGCCGCCTGCAGCACGGGATGTGGACCCCGTGGGAACCTATGGGCATCGACATCGAGGGCGATCACATCGTGCCGGTCGTGTGGCGCGACCGCCTGCACGTGTTCTGGGTGACGTTCCTGCAAAAGTCCGATGCCTCCGACTCCAACCCCCAGGCCGATCGGTCGGACCTCACGATGATCGTCCGTCAGCCGCTGGGCGCCGCCGAGCTTGCCATCGATGCGACGTTCCAGCTAGGAGGGTCGGGCGCCAAGAGCAAGAAGCCGACGCCGCTGGCGCAGGCGACGGTCGACGACGTACAAGGCGAGGTCGGCAAGAAGGGTGTCGGGCGCCGCGTCGACGTGCAGCTGCACTGGAGCGAGTACGTTCGCGGCAAGTGGTCGCCCACCACGTCCGGCGGCTTCGGGCGGGTGCCAGCCCGGTTCACGAACTCGGTGTTCGATCCGGCTGATGTGTTCGTGCACGCCACGCTGTGGAATCAGGATGAGGGCGAGGAAGCCGGTGTACAGATCCACCTCACTGGCGCCATGACCCAGACCTTCCTACTGCGCGGACGTAACAGTCCGGTGGAACGGGGAACGCCCGGCCAGCGGCCGCCGACCCCGTACAACGCGGGGACCGCGGAGATCAACCGCTATCGCGGGTCGGGGTCACTGACGGTAGGGTTCACCCAAAAGTTCACCAGCGTGAACGGCAGCGCGGAGACCCCGACGAAGTCCACGTTGGGCATTCTCGCAAAATGCGGTCCGTTCAGCGTGCTGCCGTCTGCCAACGGGATCGCGATCGGTACCGGCGGCATCGGATCGCTGGTGAGTGCGTTCTTCTTCCAGGACGCCAGCCGGACGTTCTTCGTCGAACCCTCACTGTTGGAGACCACCACCGAGTCGTGGGAGGAATGGATCGTGCCCGACCCCGACCCGGGGGTCTCGTTCGCGCCCAGCGACATCCACGACCGGACCGTGGTGCCGTTCATCCCTGTCGAAGAGTTACGCGTGCCGGACAAGATCAATCCGGGCAACCCGCTGCTGGACCCCTGGCCGGAACTGACCACCGCGCGCCGACCCGACATCATCACCTCCCCCGACGTTGCGGTGCTGTTCGACGACACCGTGCTCGGCTCGCGTGGCGGGCTCGACCTAACCGTGGTGACCCCGCACACCGGCGGCAACGATGCAGTGAAGAAGTTCAACCTCAACGACCTTCGCGACGATGGCGACATCCCCGTCGTCGTCGGCGGGGTCGGGGACGTCGTGGACGACGGAGGCATCCGCGACGTGATGATCGACGGCGGTGTCCGTCACGTCGTCGTCGACGCGCACCAGTCCCCTGGTATCGCGGACCTGGCACCGGACCGCGTCGTGCTCGTCGATCACGACGCATTGGACAAGGCCGGCCTGGCGACCGACAACACGAAGATCACGGTGGTAGCCGGCGCCGGGATCGGCAAGGCCCGCGTCGATGTAAACGCACTGCGAGTTTTCGAAAGGTAGCAAGCGATGACCATCGATCCCGCCCGCAGCTTCCATCTGGCCAAGGACGCCGCCGCCATCCGATTGATCGACGCCGACCTGCTCGGCAAAATCTGGCCGCGGCTGCCCGGCTCGCATACCGAGCAGAAGCAGATCGTCGTGCGCGAGCGCAACCTGTCCTACCAGTTCAGCCCGCACTACCACCCATGGGTCACCGAACTCACCCGCCGGCTTCTGTCGGGCTCGACTCCTGCGCTGCAGGCCGTCGACACCGAACACCAACTGCGGCTTCGGGTGTCGGCGCCCGTGGCTGCAACCACCGGCGGAGTGGGTGGCCTACCGGTAACCATCCCTGCCGCGGAAGTGGTGACCCTCGCCGACGACGTGACCCTCACACTGACCGGTACCGGTGCCGTCCACCTAGCAGGGCGTCACCTCCTCGGCGCCGACCGCACACCGGTGGCCGCCGCCCCCGGCCACGAGGTGCGCGTGCCTGCCGGCACCGTGGTGCGACGGTCGAACCGTTCGGAGGTCGTGCTGTCGGCCGAACTGACCGCGACGCTCGTCGACGGCGCGCCGAGACCGACGCTGTCGCGGGACGTGTTCGCCGCCTACGCCCCCAACCCGGCGCTGGTCCCCGACACCGCGCTCTCCCCACACCCTGTAGACGATCTCGACTTCTCCCCCGGCGGTGCGTACTCGGTCTACAACTGGGAGCTGTTCTACCACGTGCCGTTCATCATCGCAGTCAACCTCAGCCGCAGCGGACGCTACGCCGAAGCCCGGCAATGGTTTCACTTCTTGTTCGACCCCACCGACGTCTCGGCACAGATTTCCCCCGAACGCTATTGGAAGGTCAAGCCGTTCCAGACCATCGACGTCGAAAGCATCGAAAGGATATTGGTGAACCTGTCGACCGGCACCGACCCGGTGCTGGCGCGAGACACGATCAACGCGATCCAGGCATGGAAGGACGCGCCGTTCCGGCCGCATGTGGTGGCCCGGTTCCGCCAGTCGGCCTACATGTTCAAGACGGTGATGGCCTACCTCGACAACCTCATCGCGTGGGGGGACTCATTGTTCCGCCAAGATACTGGTGAGGCGATCGACGAGGCGCTGCAGCTGTACGTGTTGGCTGCGAATATCCTTGGTCCCCGGCCGCAGGCGGTGCCGTCCAAAGGGTCGGTGCGGGTCCAGACCTATGCCTCGCTGCGCAACGGCCTCGATGCCTTCGGCAACACGATGCGTGACGTCGAAAGTTCACTCCTGTTCGACATCGCGCCGCGACCGCGCGGGGCATCCGAGGGCGCGGGTCTGTCGACCGTTCGCGGCATCGGCCGCAGCCTGTACTTCGGGGTTCCGCGCAACGACAAGCTGATCGGCTATTGGGACACCGTCGCGGATCGGCTATTCAAGATCCGCAACAGCCGCAACATCGAGGGAGTCTTCCGACAAATACCGTTGTTCGAGCCGCCCATCGACCCGGCCCTGCTGGCGCGCGCCGCCGCGGCAGGCCTGGACACCAGCGCGATCATCAACGGCACCGCGCAGCGGCTTCCGCTGGTGCGCTTCTCCCTGCTGCACCGCCAAGCCACCGAACTGGCGCAACAGGTGGCCACGCTCGGAGCAAATCTCTTGTCCGCGTTGGAGAAAGAAGACGGAGAAGCGCTCACACTGCTGCGCGCGCGCCACGAGCGGACCCTGGCGACGTTGACCGAACACGTCAAGTACGGCCAGCTACAGGAAGCGGTGAAGGCACGCGAAGGGCTCGTCGGCTCCTTGAACACCGCCGTCACCCGCTACGCCTTCTACGAGCAGCAACTCGGGCGTGCACTCGGCGACATCGAGATTCCCGAACTCGACGAGTTGGACATCAAGGCGCTTGCCGAGTTCAACCTGCAAGCCGCCGAACCGTCGATCGCCAAGCGCGACGTCCCGATCGACATCGCCGGCGACGTGATCGAGGAAGCCGCCGGACGCCTGTTGAACCGATTCGAGGCAGAAGAACTCGACCTGCTGACCACGGCGCGCACGATCCACGACGTCATCAAGATCGCCGAACTCACCGGCCAGGGGCTCTCGATGATCCCGGACTTCGGCGTCAAGTTCCATTTCTGGGGCCTCGGCGGCGACTTCGGGCTCGGCGGCACTCAGCTATCCAAGTTCGCCCGGTTCGCCGCCGACATCGCCACGACGTTAGCCGACTCGATGAACTTCCAGGCCGGCATCGCCGCCAAGGCCGGGTCATACGCCCGCCGCGAACAAGACTGGGCGCAGCAAAGCAGCCTCGCGGCCAGCGACATCAACCAGATCTACAAGCAATTGCGCGCCGCTCAGATACGGGAAGCGGTCGCTGAGACCGAGTGGCGCAACCACCAGAAGCAGATCAGCCAACTGGAAGAAATCGAGGAATTCCTAAACGCCGAGGGTGCCGCATCCAACGGGCGGGCAGCCAACAAGGCCATGTACGCATGGATGAAACGTGAAGTCCGCCTGCTATATTCACGCACCTTCGAACTGGCGACCGAACTCGCGACGAAAGCTCAGCTGGCGCTCCAGTACGAACTCGGCGACACGAAGCTGAACTTCATCCGAATCGACTACCAGGCCGGCAAGGAAGGACTGCTAGCCGGCGAGAAGCTGCTCTTCGACCTCAAACGGATGGAACTGGCATACCACGACAACAACATTCGAGAGCTCGAGTTGACCAAGCACATCAGCCTCGCTGCGCTCAACCCGTTGCAGCTGATCAAATTGCGGGCCACCGGGCACTGTCAGTTCGACATACCCGAGGAGTTCTTCGATCTCGACGGCCCCGGCCACTACTTCCGCCGGATTCGGTCAGTCGCGGTGAGCATCCCCTGCGTCACAGGGCCCTACGCGAGCATCAACTGCACACTTCGGTTGAACAAAAGCTCGATTCGGACGTCAATCAACGCCGACCTCACCGACACTCATCGGCCCATCGAGCAAGTCGTGATTTCCAGCGGATCGCAGGACAGCGGAGTGTTCGATACCAGCGGCACCGACAACCGTCGACTGCCGTTCGAACTGTCCGGGGCCATCAGCACCTGGACCGTCGAACTTCCCGGCCAGAACGCCGGCGAATATCGACTGTTCGACTACGACACGATCAGCGACATCATCCTGCACATGCGACTGACTGCTCGCGAGGACCGGAACCACCTCCGCAAGGACGCGGTGGCGCGCGTGGAGAAACTCACCAAAGGGGAAAACGGCACCGCCGGCCGGGTTCGCCTGTTCTCGTTGCGCCACGAATTCCCCAACTCGTGGGCCACGTTCGCGTCCTCCAAGGAACAACAAGCACCGTTGACGCTCACACTGACCCGTGACATGTTCCCCTTCTGGAGCGCCAATCGGATCTCGGCGATCGAGAAGGTCGCCGTGTACCGGCCGCCCGCAGTGCCCGGAGACGAGCTGGAATTCCTCTTCGACGCAGAAGGACAGGACGCACCGAAGCTCGACACGCCCTGGACCCGGTCATACGATCCGACCAGCAAGGATTTGTGGCTGCTGGCTACATGGAAGGCCTAACTCCAGCCGAACCTCGTGTCGGTGATGCTGCCGGTCAGGGGGCTGGGCGAGAGGTGGCCACCCCCGTGATCGTGTCGTGTTTCAATGCAACCCAATTGAATTGACGGCGGCCCCACGCCGCAGCGCAGCGTGAGGCGCGCCAGCCATCGCGGCCACTGCCGATCGTGCAATCGCGACAACCGCGAACAATATGATCTAGAGCACACAGACGCGCCTGGAAACGAGACAAGTGACCATCCGATCCAGATTAATACCCGTACAGCGCCAACACGCTGTACCTGGACACGCTCTCATCTAGACACGGTCACTGCGGCAAGAAAATGCTGCTTCGTATCAGTGCCAGGGTGGCCGGAGCAGCTGGCGCGTTTCCAGGCCGCGCCGGCGGAGGCGTTCAAGCATGTGGTGGACGAGTACGTCGCTGTCGCGCTCAACCGCAACTCCGGACTGTTCGGACCGGGGAAGACGTTGACTGATCGGTTGCGCCGCGACGGCGCCCACGACATCCTCGCCCTGGCCGAAGCGCAGCTGGATCACTGCCGGTGGGCGGTCTACCGGGTCCGCCGCTGCTACACCGCACCCGCCCGCGCCTGGCGTGCCGTCGACACCCTCGCCCGCGGAAGCCGCGCCGAAACCGTGGAGATCCTGCACCGAATCGCCGCAAGGTTGCAGGTCCCCTGCACGCTCGACGGTGACCACACCCGCGTGTGGCTGACCGAGCACGCGACGACCTATCCCCGGCTGGAGGAGTTCTTCGTCGCCGCACCCGACGGTGTGGTGCCTAAACAGCGGGCGGGGTTCGAAACCCGCTGGCACGGCCACGCCGACGAACCCCTGCTCGCCCTCGAGCAGGCCGCCCACGACGCCGTGGCAGCCCGCGGCGCGGCATAGCCGCAGTCTCCCCGACTGGTCGCGGGGTCCTGTCGCCCCGACGAATGCGGTGACCACTCGTCCGCGTGAGCCCCCGACCCGCGGCTTCGCGGTGCACCACATCACCAACGCCCTGTTGCCCCTGAACGCCGGACCGGAGGACGCCTTCCGGTCTGGCGTTCTGTCGTTTCCGGAAGGTGGCCCGTCATGCCCGATACCCTCCCTGTTGCGCTGTGCGCGGTCTGCGGCAGTGGTGACCCCGGTGACCGGTACCCGGTCGAAGACCAGTTCGTCTGTCCTCGCTGCGCGGGGCGGATATCGCTGTGTGATCGCTGTCGCGAGCCCTCGCTCGCGTTGATCGACACCGCCGATGAGCAGCAATACTGCGCCCAATGTGTACCCGGCTTGGGGCCGTGTGTCTCCTGCCGCAAACCCACCAGCCCCGCAGTGCGTACCGACACCGACGACCCGGTGTGCCTGCGCTGCGCGACCGTGTTGTTCGACGTCTGCTTCCAGTGCAGCCGCTACACCGCCAACGGCCGCTACGTCGCCGGCGGGTACCGCGCCTGCCCCCGCTGCGCCCACCGGCTCACCCCGTGCCCGCACTGCGACACCCTGACCCGCCCCGGTCACACCTGCGACTGCCGGACAGGCCGAGACCATGTGTGGCACTACACCTACAAACCCGACCCCCGCTTCCACGGCGAAGGCCCACTGTTTCTGGGGTTGGAGCTGGAGATCATCGTCCCGCACTACCGCTACGGCGAATGCGTCACCGTCGCCACCGAACACCTCGGCGGCCTGGGGTATCTGAAGCAGGATTCCTCGATCCAGCCCACAGGATTCGAGTTGGTAACCCATCCCATGTCCTACCGGTATGCCATCGACCGGTTCCCCTGGCCGCTGCTCGAGGCGTTGGAAGACCTCGACTGCGACACCGACTCCTCTGTCGGTTTGCATGTCCATGCCAGCCGCGACGGGTTCGATTCCCCCGCGCATATCTACCGGTGGATGAAGCTGTTGTACCGCAACGAATCCGCCGTCTCCACCCTCGCGCGGCGCCGCTCCCGATACGCACCGTTCGACCGCACGGCGCGGGCACGCGCGAAGGACACCGCCAAAGGCCCCCAGCACGCGCTGGGTTTGGAGCGGTATCAGGCGATCAACCCCTACCCCCGCAAAACCCTCGAACTGCGGGTGTTCGCCAGCTCCCTGAACATCCAGCGGGTGCAGGCGGCGCTGGCGTTCACCGCCGCCTCCATCCACTACACCCGCAGCCTGCGCGTCGCCGACGTCCGCGCCGGTGGCTGGGAATGGGGCCGCTTCGCCGCCTGGGTCGCCGATCACACCGACTACCAGCCCCTGTGGGCGGAGATGGAGGACCTGGAATGTGCCTGTTGACCTACCTGCCCGCGCAGGTGACCCCGGACCCGGACGCGTTGGCCTACGGTGCGCAAGCCAACCCGCACGGCCACGGGTTCGCGATCGTGGCCGACCACCGGATCCTGGTCGGGCGCGGGATGAACGCCGACCGTGTGATCACCGAGTTCCTCAAAGCGCGCGCCGCGCATCCGGCCGGTCCGGCGTTGTTCCATTCCCGCTACGCCACCCACGGCGCAATCGGCATCCACAACTGTCACCCGTTCCGGCTCGGTGGTGACCCCCGAACCGTGTTGGCGCATAACGGGACACTGCCCAAACGGGTACACCCCGGACCTTACGACCCGCGCTCGGACACCCGCATCGCAGCGGAGGAGTACCTGCCGAAGGCGCCGTTCGGGTCGATCGACACCCATCGCGGGGCGCGGGGGCTGGCGTCGTGGCTGGGGGCGAGCAAACTGCTGATCCTCACCGTCGACCCGGCCTACGCCCACCACGCTTACCTGTTCGGCCACCACCACGGGTACTGGCAGGACGAGATTTGGTATTCCAACAACAGCTACCTGCCCCTGGCGCTGCGCTGGCCGAAGCGACGCCGGTACCTGTGCGGGTACTGCCAGAAATTGGACCTGCACCGCGCCAGCCGCTACTGCGGTGACTGCGGCTGGTGCTTCGACTGCGAAACCGCATTCCCCGACTGCACCTGCCACACCGCACCCACCACTACGTCAGGCCGTGAAGGGCCCCGCGCACTGTCGTCGGCGCATCACCAGCCCCGCCAGCAAGCCAGCGCCCCATAAACCACGAACACGCCACCACGAGCTGCCGCCCATTCAGAACCCCGCAAACCGCCTGCTTCTCGGGCCGGGTGCGGGGTTCTTTCCATTCCACGAGAAGGGACCTGATTCGTCATGCCCGCCTCCACACTCCCCGACGCGTCGTGCGAGGAATGCTCCAGCCCGATCCGCGGCGAGGACCTCATCGCCACCATCGACGGCGACCGGGTGTGCCCGGATTGCGCGGACGGGCTGTCGCGCTGCGACAGCTGCGCCGCCCACGCCCGCACCGACACCCTCGCCCGCACCATCGACGACACCCTGCTGTGCCGCGAATGCCTGACCGGCTGGCAGCGATGCGGGGACTGCGCCATCTACACCCGCGCCGTCCGCAGCGTCGTCGGCACCAGCACAGAAGTCTGCGCCGAGTGCGCGTCCGGTTACGAGACCTGCGACGACTGCGCCAGCCTCGCCGACCAGCTCTATTGCGTCGACGGCGGCAACCGGGTGTGCGAGCGGTGCGCGGACGAGGACTACCACGAATGCTGCGAATGCTTCACCCTCGTCCCGGTCGACACCACCTACTGCGACAACTGCTTCGACACCTACTCCCCCACCCATCACGCCGTCCACGACTCCTACTACACCCCCGCACTGCGGTTCCACGGTGACGGCCCGCTGTTCCTCGGGATGGAACTGGAGATCAAAACCCCCGACCGCAGCTACCGCGACGCGGTCGACACCGCCGTAGCGCACGTCCGGGATCTGGCGTATCTGAAGGAAGACGGTTCGATCCCCTGCGGATTCGAACTCGTCACCCATCCCATGTCGTATAAGTTTGCGCTGCAACGCTTTCCGTGGCAGCTGCTGGGTCGGCTGCGGTTGCTGGGCTGCTACACCGACGACGGCGTCGGCATCCACGTCCACCTCTCCCGCGCCGGGTTCACCAACCCCGCCCACGCCTACCGCTGGCTCAAATTCGTCTACCGCAACGAACGCTCCGTCACCACCCTGGCGCGCCGGCGGGACTCGGAATGGGCACGATTCTCCTCCCACCAGCGGTCCAACGCACAGGAGTACGCCAAGGGCGGCACCGACGGCTACGGCCGCTACCAAGCCGTCAACGTCTGCCCCGAAAACACCTTCGAGCTGCGAGTCTTCGCCAGCTCCCTGCACCCCCAGCAGGTCCAAGCCGCCCTCGCCTTCGCCGCGGCGTCAGTCGAATACACCCGCGGGCTGTCGGCGGCCGATATCGCGCGCCGACGCGGCTGGGAATGGACCTCCTTCACCACCTGGGTGCGCTCACACCCCCAGTACTCCCCGCTGCTGGCCGAAATGGAGGCCCTCGCATGTGCATCCTAGTTTTTCTCAAACCCGGTATCAGCCCCGACCTCGACGCTCTGACCAGTGGGGCGTTGGCCAACCCGCACGGCCACGGCTACGCCGTGCTCACCGACACCGGCATCATCGTCGGCCGCGGCATGAACGCCGAGGAAGTGATCACCGAGTTCGCCACCGTGCGGGAGCGTCATCCCGAGGGGGCGGCGTTGTTCCATTCCCGGCTGGCCACCCACGGCCACCTCGCGGTGGACAACTGTCATCCCTTCCTCGTCGGCGGTGACGAGCGAACCGTGCTCGCGCACAACGGGATCCTGCCCGACAACGTCCACCCCGCAAAAGGCGACAGTCGAAGCGACACCCGCATCGCCGCCGAGGACTTCCTGCCGACCCTGCCGTTCGGGCCACTGGACTCCTGGTCCGGGCGGGAGCGACTGGAGCGGTGGCTGGGCGGCGACAAGATGGTGATCTTGACCGTCGACCCCGCCTACAAGCACTCCGCCTACATCTTCAACGAGCGCTACGGGCACTGGGACGGCGGAATCTGGTACTCCAACCGCACCTACCTGCCGCACACCTGGGGCTACAGCGCCGCCGTGGACTGGGAGTGCCTGGGCTGCGGCGAATTCGACCCCGAACAGCCCGGCCCGCACTGCACCGCCTGCGGATTCTGCGCCGAATGCCTGCGCCCGTTTCCGCGATGCGACTGCGAGGCGTTCGACGGCATGGACCGCTACGCCGACCTCATCGAACTCGAAACCGCCTGACCACGCACATCACGGCTTGGGCGCCGACCTTCGGCCTCAACATCCCTTTCGAGAAAGGCGGATCTTTCCGTGCCCTACTACCCGAATCTGGCCACGATCCTCATCCGGCTGCACGACGTCGACGGCCACAGCGTTATCGCCAGCACCGACAGCCACCACGTGCGGCTGCTGCTGCGCGACCGCGACAATCCCGACACCGACTGGCGCTACGCCGACCTGAGCCCGAACGCCTGCGACATCCTCGCCACAGCGCTGGCCACTGGCTCCCGGCCCGGCCCGATCCGCCGAGCCACGTGGTGGCGCCGTCTGCGGGGCGGTCGCCGATGAGCGACTACCACACCCCGCCAGCACCGATCGCTGAGGCATCCGAGCAGCAGTTCCTTCGCCTGGTCCTCGCGCGCATCGACGCCTGGTTCGACGCCGAGGCCGACCTCGACGACCTCGGTGCCGCCCGCGACATGCTGCGCCAGCGTCTGGCCAGCACCGCCGCGGCCTCCGGGAACAGCGAGGGTGGTGATCCGGTAGTCGCGCTCCTCGCGACCGAACTGCATCGGCTCCGCCGCGCCCGGGTGGCGGCCACGGTCATCACCCGCGGCGGCCATGTCCACGACCACGTCCGCATCCAGGTGGTGCACCGCCACCACACCGTGCTCACCCGCGCTGGCGAGCAGGCCGGGGTGCTGCTGCCGTTGAGGTTCATCGAATCCGTCCGCCCACTCGGCGGCGGCGCGCCCGAAGCGGTGCCCACCGAGTTCTCCCACCGAAAGGAGTGCTGAACATGGCTTCGGTCGCACTGTGGTTCCCGCTGTCGAAGGTGATCGACCTCGCCGAGCACGCCATGGCCGCTTCGCAGCATTCCCGCTGTCCGTATGCCGATCCCGGCCCGGCGGTGCCGTCGCTGATCTGGGTCAAAGACCACGGCATCTACCTGATGAGCAACGGCATCCCCCACCAGCCCGGCGAACCCGACAGCCCCGACTACCAGGCGCACGTCGTCTACGCCCTCGACCACGGCCCCGGAACCCACTGGAACCACGGTGACCCGCTCGGTGACGACTTCGTCGAATACCTCGATCTCACCGAGGATTTCGACGGCCACACGCTCATCGAGCTGATCCGCGCCTACGCCGCGGTGAACGGGTGGCTGTCCATCACCGTCTCAACCAGCAGCTTCACCATGATGTTCAGCCCAACAGCGCCCACCCCCACGCCAACTTCCGGCGCTGACCAGCACCCGCCCCAAGGCGTGGGGTGATCGCGGTGGGGATCGACTCCAGCCGCTACCTCGCCCGCCTGCAGACCGATCCTCGATACCGCTCGGTCCTGCCCGACCTCGCTTCCACCGCACAGGTGCTCGTCGCGGGGTATCACGCCGCGTTCTCCACCCCGCCCCGGCCGGGCGCCTCGATCGGCGTGTTCCCCGGCGTGGACCCTGTCGCGGCCGGGGTAGGGGCGCCAACAGCGGTCGTGATGGCGTTGGTACGCATCGAGTACACCACGCAAGTCACCGTCGATGAGGACGGCGGCAGCCGAGACCTCTGGCAGCGACAGCTGTTCGATCGGTTGCCGAGCGGGTACGGGTGGCGGCTGCTGCCCGCCCAGCTCGATGAGCGTGGCCGGTGGGTGGTCGCGCGCGGCAATCTCGCTGCCAGCGGCCTCCAGGCGTTGCTGCCGCGGTCGGTCAGCATCCAGGTGCCCGGCGCACCCGTCGCGGTCGCGGTGCACGACCTCGACCCGCACACCGGTCGCCGCTGGCCGTGGTGATCACCAACGCTACAGAGCTGGTGACCTGGATCGAAACGAACCTTCCCCACCGCGACCCCGACCGGTTCGCCCCCTGGGTCGCCGAACCGCCCGTTCCGGGCGCGTTGCGCGCGGTGATCGAGGTCCGCATCCATGCCCCCCGGACCGCCGAGCGGGTGATCCGTCTCGAGGTCTCGGCCGCACCGATCCAGTCCACCGAGTCCTGACACTCTGCCCGTCTGCCACTGCAGGTGGGCCCATCCTCCGAGTGATTCGAGGTGATCGTCGTTGACCGATTCCGAAGTACCAGTACCCGCGCGGCCGCCGATCCCTGTGCGGTTGGCGCACGCACCGCTGGCGCAGGGACTGGTGGTCCCGCACATCACCCTCGCCCACCGCGACCGCACCCGCCCGGTCTGGGGCAAAATCGACCACCGACGACTACAAGAGACGCTGTCCCGCAGGCTGTGCCAGGTCTGCGGGCAGCCCCTGGATGACCGGGTCATGCTCTACATCCGCCCCGCCGACCACCTGCGCGGAATCTCCCCAGAGCCGGGCGTACATCCCGAATGCGGCCACTACTCCCGCAAGGCGTGCCCCATGCTGGCGGGACGACAGACCCGCTACAACCGGCACCCGCCCGAGAAATTCGCTCGCTGCGACGACCCGGCCTGTCCCTGCCGGCGGTGGCAGGCCAACGAACGCGACTCGCGGGAGGCGCCACGCGAAGGCCAGCCCGCCGACGCCTGGTATGAGGTGTGGATTCCGATCTCGGACTACACCACCTTCCACGATCCCGGCACCGACACCACACCACCGGTGACCGGTATCAAGCTGCGCGGCGCGAAACTGCTGAAGATCCGGAAGGTCCGCGACGCCGCACCCGCCGCCGACGGGACGTCTCACCCGGTCGACCTGCTGCGCGCTCATCTCGCGTTCGCAGCCATGTTTGGCTACGGGGGCCTGCGGCTGTGACACCCCACGGGCAGGACGCGCGCCTGCATCGGCGCACTGCCGCGCACGCCCGAAGATCGGTGCAGCCTGGTTGCGAGAAAAGTCCCGGTGTCGTGTGACCGGCTCGTCTCCCGCCGCACCGAATCGCTGCCCGGACGCTCAGCGCTCGGCACACCGAAGCCCGTCGCCGTCCTGTAGGAAGCCCGGGGCACCCGTCGCGGACGCGGTGCGCGACCTCGACCGGCACACCGGCCACCGCTGCCCGTGGTGATCACCAGCGCCGCTGAGCTGGTGGCCTGCATCAGGCGAGTCCCGGGGCCCGTCATGCGCTCCACCTCCGCATTTCATCGATCTCTCTCGAAAGGTGCCTCTCGCTATGGGCCAGTTCTTCAGAGCTGTCCTGCTCGCCGATGACGCCGACGACATCGTCGGCTATGTCGACCCGTGGGACTACCACATGAGCATCAAGATCATGGAGCATTCGTGGATCGGCGACGAATTCGTTGAGGCAGTTGAACGGTTGCTGACCGAACCAACCCGGGTCGTGTGGGCCGGTCACTATGCCGACATCGAGCCCGGTGGTATCACACCGGAAAGCCTCTATGACCGTGCAGATTCCGCAACTAAGGCCACGGTCCCGGACTCGGCCGTCATCGGCCGCTATGTCATCAACCATGACAAGCGGGTCTACGTGGACAAGAACGTCGTCCCGGCCAACGACGTTGAGCTCCGCATTCATCCGCTTCCGATCCTGACAGCGGAGGGCAATGGGCGAGGAGGTGGCGACCTCCACCCGCAGCGCGCCATCGGCGATCTCGGATTCGAGGCAGTGGGATCGTGGGCTCGTGACCGCATCACCGTCGGAACCGCCGTCCCCGATGGCTACGGGCAGCTGCATTTCGACCTGATCGAACACTGGTAGCAGGCGCTTTTCGTCAACTCCGAGGTCACTGTGCCCCGCCCGGCCGAAACAGCGTTGTGAATAGCACCGATGTATCGGAGCGCCAGCACCGATGGTCAGACCGAACAAACCACGGAAACGGCAGGTCGTCGCCAGCGTGGGCCTCGTGGACGGTGTGATCCTCACCGAGATCCTCAGCACGAGGGTCGAGGCGTCCATGGATCCCTTGGTAGATGATCCGGTCGTTCTGCCTGCGGTAGCCATGTTGACGAACAGGTGAGGTTCACCGGCAGTAGACCCATGGTGTGGCCGCCCGCATCTCCCGCGTGTGGTGCGCGTTTGAATAGGGCATCTCCTCTGGTTCGAATGGGCGACGGGGCTAGTCTGCCTACAGGGGTTCGGACTTCATCGGGGGGACAGTCACTTTCGCTTTCCCGTCGGTCGAAGCCCGATGCTGCCCGCGCCGGGCTGTCGCCCGCTGCTTCACCCGGCGTCGAGGCGCGATGGTGGATGCGCCCCTCCCCCTCCAGGGCGCATCCACCGTCCCCGCCTCACGCTCTCTAGCGATTCCGCCACCGTCGCGCGGCCCGCGCCGCTCGGTGCGCGTGTCTTTCCTGTTGTGTCTCGCCCGATGTGGGTGAGGCGCGCTCCTGTCCCAGTGATCGAGGAGGTTTGTCGTGTCGTTCGTTGATGATCCCGGCCGTTTCATCGCCGAGGTGTTGGCCAGGTTGCCGGAACCGACACACCGGTCACTGGTCGTGATGACCTTGCGGGAACCCACGTCCGGGTCGGCCGGGTTTATCGGAGTGGAACGCTTCCGCCACGAAGACCTGGCCCGAACCGGCCATTACCTGGCCACCAGCCCGATCCTGGCCCACATCCGCCGCTGGTGTGCCGAGTATCGCCCGGACGCCGTCGCCGTGGTCGTGGTCGACGACCCCCTCGGTACACGGTTTCCCCGCGACGAGCACCGCGTACTAGCGGCCCGGATCCGCGATCAACTCACCGACCTGGGTGTCGGGGTGGTGGCGGCCTGGTCGGTCACCGGCCGCGACCCTGGCCACCCGTGGGCGAGTCTGTTCGGCAGCGAGCACGGTCTGCTGCCCTACGCCGCGCCGCGCGGCGGCAGCGCCGCCGACCTTCCACCCGACCTGGTGCCGGATGCCGGCCTGGCTGCCGAGGTCGCCGCACTGGTGACGGTGCGTGGCGGTGACCTTGAGCTGTCGCGGGAACGGCTGCGGCTGGCCTTGATGCAGGTCGAGGCGGTCCGGGACGAGGGCGTGCTGTCGGCTGCGGAGGTCGCCGAGCTCGCCGACGCACTGACCGACGGGCTGGTCCGTGACAGCCTGTATGCCTTCGCCGTCGGCGCGAAGGGACAACGCGGACAGCGGTTGTGGGCGCTGTTGGTGCGGACGCTGCCCTCCCCGCACCGCACCGCGGCGGCAATGCTGTGCGCGGTCACCGCCTACGTCGACGGTGACCGTGACCGGGCCGCGGCGGCGATCGGCATCGCGGTGGCCGATGACCCCGACAACCCGACAGTGCAGGCGATGGTTGCCGGAATCCACCGCGCCGTCCCGGTCGCGCTCTTGCGCGCCGCGATCAGTGCCGGGCGCGCGAGCGCCGCGCAACTGGGCATCGACATCGACTGAACCCCGCACCCGCATCGATCCCTGTGGAGGCTTCATGATTCCCGCATCGCACACCCTCTCCCGCCGGCTGGCATGGGTGATCCTGGCCCGCGCCGCGTTGACCGCCGCGCCGGTCGTGCGTGAGCTGATGGCCACGCACGAGGTCGAGGAGGCCGCTGCCCAGCTGGCCACCGGTCGGGTTGCCGCCACCGGTGTTCCGGATGCTTTTGGCGGATCTGGCCGCCCGCGACCTCGACCACGCTGCCTCGGTTGGGGCTCGACTGGTCACCCGCGACGATGCCGAGTGGCCGAGGGCTGTGACCGACCTCGACGTGCCTGGCATCACTGCGGGGAGTCCGGTGGTGTTGTGGATGCGCGGCACAATGCGGCACAGTCCGCTGTCGCAGTTCCACGTCGCGGTCCTCGGAGCGCGCGCCGCCTCCGACTACGGGGTGCACGTCACCCATGATGTCGCCGGTGATCTGGCCGAGCGCGGTTGGACGGTCATCAGCGGCGGAGCGTTCGGTATCGACGCCGCCGCCCATCGTGCGGCGCTCAACCGGGGTGGTCGCACGGTCGCCGTGGTCGCGACCGGGTTGGGTCGCACCTACCCCGCCCCACATGGCGAGCTATTCGACCGGATCGCCGAGACCGGGCTGCTCATTTCCGAGTACCCACCCGACACCCCGGCCGCCAAACACCAATTCCTGCAACGCAACCGGCTCGTCGCGGCGCTGTCACGGGCACTGGTCATCCCAGAATCGGGGATCCGCGGCGGTACTCGCAATACCGCCCGCTGGGCGCACCAACTCAACCGCCCGGTGTTCGCGATCCCCGGCCCCGTCTACTCCTCGGCATCGAGGGGCTGCCACGACCTGATCCGCTCCGGGCACGCCGCCTGGTCACCGATGCCCACCAGGTCATCGACGACCTGCACGCCGACCCCGCCGCGCTCGGCTGACCAGAGGCATCCGTGGGCTGCCACCACGTAACCGCCCGCAGGCATTGCTGATCTGGCGACAGCACTTCGTGTCCGTACCCGACCCACCCGTTGCGGCGGCGTCGAGTCCGTCCCATCGATCCCAGGAGGTTTGTTCATGTCCGCATCCAGCCTTGCCGTGCAGTCCGTTGCTCGTGGCGACTACGACCGTCTCGAGCACCTCGGCTACGCCGGAGCCGCGCCCTCCATCACCGATTCGGCGGTGCTGGAGCGGGCGCGGCGACTACCCCGGCTGGCGGGGCCGCTACTGGGCGTTCCTCGACGACGGCGAACACGGCGTGCTGCGACTGCACCCGATCAACGTCGCCCGCCACAGCGCCCAACGCGCCGCCTGACCTCTCATCCGCCCTCGGCGCACGCCCGTCCCGTCATGCCTGTATCCGTCTTCCGGCGCGGCGGCCTCACCTGTGACTGGTGGGGTCGCCGCGCCGCTTGTCATCAAGGAGCCATGTTGACTACTTCCACCCTGACCGCCGTCACCGACCCCGGTCCTGGCATCGACTCGGTGACTGTCGAGGAGACCACATCCGTGGCTGCGAAGCAGAGCACTGCTGTGGTCGAGGACTCCACCGTCCTCGAGGAGCCCGTGGTGCTCGATGTGCCCGAGGCCAAGGCGGAGTATCTGGATCCGGCGGAGTTGGTGATCGCCGAAAACGTCCGCAAGAGTTTCGATCTCACCGCGCATCCGGAGGAAGCGGCGTCGATTAGGGAGTTCGGTGTCGGCAACCCCATCCGCGCCGAACGCGAGCCCGACGGTTCCGTGCATGTCGTCGACGGGCAGATCCGCACGCTGATCGCGCGCGAGGTCGGCCTGACGCGGGTGCCGGTGTGGGTCACCGACGCCCCCACCGACGTCGACCCGAAGGAGCGGCGGATCGCGCGGACGTTGACCCAGATCAACCTCAACGACCGCCGCGTCCCGCTCACCGACGCCGACCGCGCCACCGGCATCGCGTTGATGCTCGATCTGGGGGCCTCCGCCACCCGGGTCGCGAAAGGGTTGCAGCGCAAGCGGTCGGAGATTCAGAAGACCGCCGCGGTCGGCGGCTCCGACACCGCCAAACGGCTGTTGGAACAGCGCCAGTACACCCTCGATGAGCTCGCGGTGATCGCCCACTACGACAACCTCGGCGACACCGACGCGGTGCAGCGGCTGGCGACGGCGGGCCGGTGGAGCTTCGCCGCCACCGCCAAGCGGATCGAGAACGACCGCGCCGAAACCCGTGCCCGCCTTCACGAGTCGCTGCTCTACGGCGCGTACGGGTTCGGGATCCTCGCCACCGAACCTGACACCAGCGAACCGGACGCGGCCTACATCCCGGCCAGCGAGCTGGTCACCGCCGACGGTGAGCCGGTCAGCGAGGAACAGATCTACACCGACCCGGCCCGCTGGGTGGTGTACCTCAAGGTGCAGGAGAACGGGCTGCTGGTCGACAAGGACACCGGCGCGATCATCGACCCTGACGCCGTCGACTGGAGCACCCGCGGTGATCTGTCCGCCGAGCCCGCCGACGGGCGGGTGCACGCTGAGCAGGTTCAGTGGCGCGACCGCTGGATCCCCACCTACTTCCTGCCCGCCAGCGCCCTGGCCGACAGCGGCCTGCAACAGATCGTCCCCGACACCGGTGACGGCTCCGAAGAAGCCGCCGCGAAGGCGGCCGCCGAGCGGGAGCAGGCGCGCCAGGACCGGCGGCGGGTGATCGAGCTGAACAAACGCGGAGATGCGGCCAACGCGCGGCGGCAGGAGTTCCTGCCGCGCCTGCTGGCCGGACGCACCCCGCCGCGGCAAGCGGCGGCGTTCGTCGCCGAATCCATCTCCCACACCCTCGATCCGAGCGTGTTGCAGAAGGTGACCAAACTGCTCGGCGTCGGCGGCTCCACCCAGCAACTGGTCGCAGCGATCCACGCCGCGACACCCTCGCGGGCGTGGATGATCGTGCTCGCCATGCAGATCGCCGCCGCCGAAGCGCCGATCGGCAAGAGCTTCTGGCGCGACAGCTCCGCGGCCACCAAACGGTATCTGCATTTCCTCGCCGACGCCGTAGCCGGAACCGAGCTGGACTTCGCGCTGCTCGATGTCGAACAGGCCGCCGCCGGAGACATCGACTACCACCACATCGACCTCGCCTCCTGACACCACCACTGTTCTGGGAGTGAGGCGGTCCGGCGGCCCGTGCTGCCACCGAGGGCCACAACTCGGTGGCAGCACGATCACCGATCCATCCCCATCCGTCCACACCTCGAGAAGGAGCATGCTCATGGCCGGAGACACCGTGCTGACCGTGATCGGAAACCTGACCGCCGATCCAGAGTTGAGGTTCACCCCCGCCGGTCACGCGGTCGCGAACTTCACCGTCGCCTCCACCCCGCGGTATCACGACCGCAACGCCAACGAGTGGAAAGACGGCGAGGCGCTGTTCATGCCGTGCAGCATCTGGCGCGAGGCCGCGGAGAACGTTGCCGAGTCGCTGACCAGAGGTGCGCGAGTGATCGTGTCCGGCCGGTTGAGGCAGCGCAGCTGGCAGACCGCCGAAGGCGACAAGCGCAGCCGAATGGAACTCGAGGTCGACGAGATCGGGCCATCGCTGCGCTTCGCCACCGCCAAGGTCAACCGCGTTTCCCGCCATCCCGGCAATGGCTACAGCCGCACGGCGGCCGGTCGTTCCGACAGCGATGACCGGGCCCGGGACCTCGTGGGCGCGGTAGCGGGAACTAGGAGCGATGACCCATGGGGGTTCAACGCCGTGAGCTCCTTCGGCGGTGGCTCTGGGGTGGAAGATCCGGCGTTCTGATCCGAACTCACGCGCATCGTGTCGCCGGTACTGGCAGGAGATTCACTGTGCGGCCACCGCTGATCGCTCGTGCCGTCGAGTTTTCGGTGGGTGAGGGCTGATCGTCTGGCCGTCTGTCCCGCCTTGCTGAGTGCTACCAGGCCGTGATCCCGCCACGGCTGCGGGCCCGCGCCCCGGCCGTCACCGAATTCGCCCGCGCGACGTCCACCACCCGCGCCGGCCGGTGCGCTCAGCGCACGAATTCGCCGCCGCCCGGGTGGGCGCGTTCCCTTCGCCGTGTCGGGATCCCACCCTGGTCGGTCGCACTCAGGCGGGTCAGACGACCAGCCGCCCAGCCCCGTACCGGGGTCCGTGCTGTGCGCGCATCCGGTACGGGGCCGAGCTGTTTCCACGACCACGACAGGAGTCCGTGATGACCGCTACGTTGAACACTCCCGAAACTGCTGTTGCCGATTCCCCGTTCGCTGAGGCGCTCGGTGAGATCGAGTACCTTCTCGAGGTCGATCCCGACCGGGCGCGTGAGCGTTTCACCGAGGTTCTGGCCTTGGCCTCCCCGCAGGAGCGCCAACTGCTCGACCGGGCCGCGGACCTGTTGACCCGGTCCCCGTTCAAGGTCGCGTCCCGGCAGCTGGGCTGGATGGCCAAGAGCCGACCCGAACTGCGGGACGTGATCATCGCTTACACCGCCGACTCCGAACCCGGTCTGTATCGGCCCGAGATGCCCCAGCAATCCGACATCTCGATCGAGGCCGCCGAATGGGTGCGCCGCTCCATCCGCGACCGGCGCAACCGTGACCGGCTCACCGCCACCCCCACCGCCGCCACCGACGCCGCGCGCCTGAGCGCCGAGGCGATCGCCGCTCGCCGCGCAGCCCGCACGCCGGTGCCCGCCACGGTCAATCTGCGTCACCGTGAACGCGACCGCCGCGCCACCGAGCGCGGCGAGCAGATCTACGCCGCCTACGCCGCCGACCGGCTCTACGCGATCGACACCGAGCCCGACACCGACCGCACCCCGCCGGTGCCCGAACCGCGCAAACCCGTCGACCTGATGTGGGCGCACGTGCAAGCCGACCTGTGGGACCGCAGCTACTTCCTGCACGTCGCCCACTGCTACACCGAGGCCGACCGACACCTCCTCGCGCCCGAGTCATCTCCGCGCCGCGGCGCACGCGACGGCCGTGACAGCGCCCTCGATCAAGCCGCTCGCGCGTTCCTGCGCGACCACGACACCGACCCCGCTCCCGCGGGCGGCGGTGATCGACGCACACGCTCTCACCGTGCCCGCCCCGCCCTGCCGCCGAGGATCACCCCGGCCGACCAGAGCCGGTTCGCAGCCCGGCGCACCGGGCTGCCCGTTCCGGACGACCGCGACGAGTATCTGCCCTACACCGAGCTCGACCTCCGCGAGTCCACCTGGCAAGGATCGGGATTGGACTACGACCTCGCGGCCATGACCCCCTACCTCGGCTGGCCGTGCGTCGGCTGCTGGATCGACCGACCCGCCAGCGACCGGCGCGCGCTCCACGCCCTCGACGGCGACCACGTCAGCGACGACGGTCTCTGCGACGTCTGCCGCGCCGACGGCCACCCCGGTATCGCGCCGCTGGCCCTGGGGTGGGGCATGCGCAGCTTCGTCGACTCCCGCTGCGCCTACATCGCCGCCACGCACCCGCGGCAGGCACGCGCGATGCTCGACCGCATCCGCGCCGCCGCCGCGAATACCGGCCCCACCTGGCGCTTGATCACTCGCTGGATGGCGATGAACCTCGACCAGACCACCCCTGTTGCTCCGACACCGCGCCCGGCCGCCCGCCGCCCACGCAGAACGGCGGCGCTGGGAGCCGGGCAGCGGATCGGCCGCTGCGACGCCTGCGCCCGCCCCGGTGTCGTCCACACCGACGGCTACTGCACCACCTGCCGTATCGACCTCGGTCTCGTCGCGGCCCGCCGCCAATCGACCGCGGCCTGAACCCCGCCCGCGTCCTCACCCGATAATCCCCGGTCCGCCGTGGCTGCCACCGCGCCCACGGCGGACCGGTCACCACCCCGAACTGTCGAACAGACCCATCGACGGCCGCACACGCACGCCGAGACGTCGGATGGACGCGCGCGCCTGAACCGCTCCACCGCCGACGACCGGCACAGGACCACGTCCACGTCCCGTCCCGCCACCTCCCTGCGACACCATGCCGCTACCGCACCACGCATCTACGCCCCATCCTCATTCATCCACATACCGTCCACACGCCACTCCGCTCAGTCCTCCTACCCCCACCCCCCACCCTCTTCTTCCCTCTTTTCTCGAACACACCTCTTGCATCGAGGATAACGATTCGGTAACGAGCGGCGGAAATGCGCGATTTGACTGAAAATAATCAAATCAAGCACTGGTGATATTGGCGTTGCGAGCGCTTGATAGATATATGACCGCGACCATTCATAAAGTCGTGGCAGGCAATGGCTATCAGTATTACCTGCGCAATGTCGCCGCGCACGACGCCACCTCTCGTGGCCGTGACAGCTTGGCCGACTACTACTCCGCGCACGGAGAAGCACCCGGCGTGTGGCACGGCACCGGATTGGGCGCGTTCGGCATCTCCGATGGCGCCGAAGTCACCGAAGAGCAGATGAAATCCCTGTTCGGACTGGGACGCCACCCGAACGCCGAACTGATCGAAGCCGAGGTCTACGACGAGCAGATACGCCTCGGCGCCAAGCACAAGGATGCGGCACGCGCGGCCGACAAAGCGTCGCGTTTGGGCAATCCCTATCGCATTTACGCCGCGGTTTCCGCGTTCCGAAAACGATGCGCGAAAGCGTTCGAGCAACACAATATCGCGCACGGAGCAGACCCGCACGCCGCCATTCCCGATGCAGAACGAGCAACAATACGCACCCATATCGCATCGGAAATGTTCAGCGAAGAGTATGGGCGCGCACCCGTTGATGCGCGAGAGTTGTCGGGGTGGGTCGCCAAGAACTCGCGGCCGAACACGACCGCGGTCGCGGGTTTCGACATCACTTTCTCGCCCGTCAAATCCGTGTCGGCGCTCTGGGCTGTCGCACCGCGCGCGGTCGCGGACCAGATCGAACTCGCCCATCAGCAGGCGGTACGCGACGCTTTGCGATGGCTCGAACAGCACGCCATCTTCACCCGGTTGGGCCGCAACGGGGTGCGCCAAGTCGACGTCGACGGCATGGTCGCGGCGTGCTTCACCCACCGCGACTCCCGCGCCGGGGATCCGGACCTGCACACGCACGTGCTGATCGCCAACCGGGTACGCACGCTGGACGATAAGTGGCGCACTCTGGACGGCACCGCGATCTACCAGGCCGTGGTCACAGTGTCCGAGATCTACAACACCCGGCTCGAGCACCACCTGGAAGACCTCGTAGGCGTGGAATTCGCCGAACTACCGGCGGCGGATCCGGCCAAACGCCCGGTCCGTGAGATCGTCGGCATCCCCGCACGACTGATCCAAGCATGGTCGCGGCGAGAAACAGCGATCAAAGCCCGCGTGGGCGAGCTCGCGGCGGACTTCCAGCAGCGGTTCGGGCGCGAACCTGTCCCGTCGGAAATGTATGAGTTGGCGCAGCGCGCCACCCTGGAAACCCGCCCGGCCAAACACCACCTGCGGTCGCGGGCCGAACAGCGCGCCGACTGGCGGACTGAGGCAACGACCTTGCTCGGCGGACGGGCACCGGTGGCGCAGATGGTGGCGGCGGCGCTGAACCCACAGCGGACACCGCGGGTTGCGGTGTCGGGCCAGTGGATCGCCCGCACCGCCGAGCGGGTGCTCGAGGTGGTCGGCGAGCACCGCTCGACGTGGCGGCCCAACAATGTCCGCGCCGAAGTCGAACGGCAGATTCGCGGACACATCCGCGGGCAGCGGTGGCAGCAGGTCACCGAAGCGGTGGTCGCTGAGGCACTTTCGCCCGCGTACTCGATCGCGCGGGGAGACCCCGATGTCGCGGATGCGCCCGAACTAGACGATGTGCCCGAACTATTGCGCCGCCGTCACGGTGCCAGCGTGTACACCGCGGCGAATTCACAGCTGTACAGCTCGAAGCAGGTTCTGTCGGTGGAACACGCGTTGATCGAGCTGTCGGTGCAGTCCGGCGCCCGACAGCTCTTGCCGGGAACGGTCGCGGATGCTGTGCGCGCCTACAACGCCGCGCACCCGGAACGGCCGTTGAATGCCGGGCAGGTCAGCGTGGTCGAAGGGTTCGCCACCTCCGGGCTGCGGGTGCACACCGCCAACGCTCCCGCAGGCACCGGCAAAACCACCGCCATGCGGGTGCTCACCGACGCCTGGCATGCCAGCGGCGGACAGGTCCTCGGCCTGGCGCCCACCGCCGCGGCGGCTGCGGAACTCGGCGCATCCATCGGCGCGCGCGTGGAGACCGTCGACAAACTGCTCGACATTTTGTCCCGCCACACCCCGCACCCAGACGACCCCGCTTTCGAGCGGGAGGTGCCGACTACGTTGCCGGAGTGGGTGTTGCAGATCGACTCCGGCACGTTGGTGATCGTCGACGAGCACGTCAAACTCGGTAACCTCAAACGCCTACGCCTGCTCCAGTTCGTGACCGGACGCGGCGCGACGGTGCGGTGCATCGGCGACGATCACCAGCTGCCCGCGATCGAGGCCGGCGGCGCCGACACCGACATGCACGCCGCCGCACCCGACCAAACCCTGATCCTCACCCACGTGGTGCGGTTCGCCTCCTCGGCGGAATCGACCGCCAGTTTGCAGCTGCGCGAGGGTGATCCGGCAGCGCTGGGCTGGTATCTGGACAACGGGCGCGTGCACGGCGGCCATCACGGCGCCACCCACGATGACGCCTTCACCGCGTGGATGAACGACCACCTCGCCGGGCGCACGGCGATCATGCTGGCCGCCAACCACGAGGTCGTCGCCGCGTTGAACGCCCGCGCCCGCGCCGACCGGCTCGCCCGCGCGGGCGGCACTGTGGAGGCGGAATGCGCACTTGCCGACGGGCTCGCCGCGTCGGTGGGTGACACGATCCGCACCCGCCGCAACAACAGGCGACTGCGCGTCGGCGCCCGCGATTGGGTGCGCAACGGCGACGCCTGGACCGTCACCGCCGTCCACGACGACGGCAGTCTCACCGCCACCCGCGTCCACTCCGGGGACAAAGAACCGAGCGCCCGGGTGCGGTTGTCCGCCGACTACGTTGCCGCGCACGTGCGGCTCGGGTACGCGGCGACGATCGATTCCGCGCAAGGAATCACCGCCGAAACGTGCCATGTCGCGCTCACCGGCGGCGAGTCACGCCAGCAGTTGTATGTCGCGATGACCCGCGGGGTGCACGCCAACCACGTCTACATCCCCACCGCGCTGGACGGTTCCGAGGGTTCGTTCTGGAGCGAATCGGCGGTGTTTCCGCGCACCGCGGTGGAGGGGTTGGTGCGCATACTCGGTCGCGACGGTGCGCAGAAGTCCGCGCACACACAACTGCGCGACGCCCTCGATCCCCACACCCGAATCGGGCGCGCGCTCGACATCTACCTCGACGTGATCGGCGTCGCCGCCGAAACGACTCTCGGTCCCGACGGGATCGAGCGCATCGACCGGGCGGCCGAAGCGTTGCGCCCACACCTGACCGACAGCCCCGCCTACCCGGTGCTGCGCCAGCATCTGGCCGTGCTCGCTGTGTCCGGGCGCGACCCGGTCGCCGCCCTGTATACCGCTGCCGGAGCGCGGGAACTCGACACCGCCGACGACGTCGCCGCCGTCTTGGACTGGCGCCTTGACCCCACCGGCACCCACTCCACCGGCACCGGACCGCTGCCGTGGGCGCACGGCATCCCCCGCGGTCTCCGTGATGCCCTGGACTCCACTCAACTCACCGCCCGCGCCAGCATCGTCACCGACCTCGCCGAACAAATCCGCATCGACGCCCAGTCGTGGACCCCGAGCCCGGCGCCGCACTGGGCGCGGCCCCTCATCGGCGCCGACCCCGACCTGCTCGGTGAACTCGCAGTCTGGCGCGCGAGCCTGCACGTCGACGACCGCGACATACGTCCCACCGGCCCAACCCGCTACAGCGTGCTCGAACGTGAGCACCAGCAGCTGCTCGACGCGCGGGTCACCGACGCGATCGGTGACGTCCATCGACCGGTCAACCGATGGGCGCCGAGCCTCCAACACCTCGACGCCCGGATCGTGGCGGACCCGTATTGGCCGGTCCTCGCCGACAAAATCGACGTCGCCGCCCGCGCCGGACTCGACATCGAAACCCTCCTCACCAACGCCGCGAGACTGCGGCCGCTGCCCGACGAGATGCCCGCCGCCGCACTGTGGTCACGCCTGGAACTGGAACCCTCCGCACTCGACACCACCACCGGCCACCGCAACCTGCGACCCGAATGGATCACCGATCTGCACGCAGTCCTCGGCGGGGAAACCGCCGAGCGCGTCCTCACCGACTCTGCGTGGCCCCGTGTCGTCGCCGCGATCGATCGCGCCACCGCCACCGGCTGGGCACCACACCAAATCCTCTCCACCGCCCACGAACTACTGCTCAGCGCCCAACCGGACAACGCGACCGGCCTGCGCCCGGACCAGCTCGCCAACGCCCTGGCCTGGCGCATCGACGCCCTGCTCCACCACACCCCTACCCCAGCCAACGACACCACCAGCCACCAACCCAGCACCACGACCACGCCCGAATCCACCGATCACCCCACCCCACAGACCGATTCCGACCTCGGACACGCCCGCAACGACAGCGCACGCCTCAAGGCCGAAGCGGCACAAACTACCGGTCCCGAGCGCGCCGCCGAGAACGCACCCGGGACCGAGCTTCCCGAACACCTGCGCACGGTGGCGCAGCTGATGCACACCGGCCAGATCACCGCCGCGGCCGAAGCGCTCGCCGACTTCAGCGATATCGCCACCGACGAACAACGCGCCGTCCTCGCCGACATCGCAGAAACGTTCTACCGCAACAGCTTCCCCGTCGCCCGCGCGCGACTTCGGTGGGCCGGCGAGCGTTACCCCCAACATCGCGCACTGATCGAAGCGTGCACACCAGACACCGACCCGCACGTCTACCAACCCAGCACCACACCCACCACACCGGCGTATCGGCGCGAGCGACGCCACGAAGCAGCCCGCGATCACTACGAATACATCAACCCCACTCGGCGCCGCGACCCGCTCACCGACGCACAGATCGTTGCCCGCCGCGCCGAGCAGGACTACGTCGATACCCGCGCCGATGTCGACGACCAGCCCTACGACCGCATCATCCCCGACGGCGTCGTGCATCACTACTACCATGAGGCACTACCCGACGACCGCCCGAACTACTACACGCTGGACTACGACCTCGCCGCCGTCCCTAACACCCGCTGGCTCGGATGTGTGGCCTGCGGCCTGGAACGCACCCGCACTGACACCACCCCCGTACCACCGCGCCGAGCGGACGACGGACTGTGCGGGGAATGCCGCGACAACAACCAACCCGGCATCCCTGACCACGACCCCACCGACCACATCACCGCCCGCTGCCATCACATCACCACCACCAACCCCGCACCCGCCGCCCTCGCGATGCTTCGCCGTGACTGGCGCGCGACACGAAATCCAGCGCATCGCGCCGCGATGGAAGCCTGGGTGCGTGACCACCCGCTACCCGACGCTGCGTCGCGATCCGCCTCCGACGACGCCGTCATCGCGGGTCCAGCCGTGAACAATCCACTGTTCGCGCTCACCGACACCCAACTCGATGAACGCATCGAACAACTTCGCCAGAGCCTCGCCCTCGCCGACACCGACGACTTCCTGTACGGCCCGGCCCAGCACACCACCGACCACGCACATGACACTGACGAACTGATCCGACGCCACACTGCAGCGCAACAAGCCATCCGCGACGCCCGCACCGCCGACCAGCACTTCCACACCACCGCCAGAGCCTTCCACGCCAGCGCAGCCGAACTCGCCAACGCACGCGCCACTCTTGAGACCACGCCCAGCTACCGCCGCAACCAACGACGCATACTTCAAACTCGAATCGACACCCTCGTCAGCGAACAAATCCAGCGCAGCCGCGAACACACCATCGCCCGCTATGCGGCACGCCAAGCCAACCGCGAAGCAATCCTCCTTGCGGGAACCTCCGACAACTGGGACCGTCTACTGCGCACCCCGGCAGCAGCTCTCTCCGATCGCCGCCGCCCGATCGACACGCACGCCGACACCGCAGCCGAAGCTCACATACGGCGCATCACCGAACTTCATCAGGAGCTGGACGAATACTGTGCAGAGCACCTTCGGCGGCGCACCCTTGACTCGGCGCAAGTCGCGCACGAACAGCATCATCCACCTGCTCCACCAGACGACAACATCGACCGAGACCTTCCCAGCCCGCTTGCCGAATATCATCGTCAGCACGATGGCGAACTTGGTTTATGACCTGACCGAACTGCTTCAAAACCCTCGCCCAAGCCTGGAGTAACGAACGAAGCAACTTCCTTGCTGGTGCGCCGGGATTGCCACGCGCAATAATTGCCCGGTGGGATCAGCCCCTCGCTCGTTCGAACCACCTGCCACAGCGGAAGCACTCTTCGGTGCTGAGCTTCGTGCTCGGCGGGTTGCTGCTGGATTGTCGCTACGACAGCTGGCACCGCTAGTACTTGTCAGCCATGACCTGCTGGCCCGGATCGAGAAAGCAGAACGACGCCCGCACCCTGATCTGGTGGATCGTCTTGACGCTGTCCTGAAAACAGGCGGTCGATTGAGTCGTCTCGCGGCTCCGTTCACAGAATCTGCCCGACTGTCGAGACGCCACGTTGTGGTTGAGCCAGATTCAGCAGAGACTACGCTCCGCGAGCTCATCGCACGGGTGCGAGCGGCGGACCACACGATGGCCGGTGAACACCTCGACGAGGTAGTCGCCTACGCCGACGCAGCGAAGAAGATGGTTCCCCAGCTTGCCAAGTCCTATCGAAGTTCCTTGCTGCGCGTCATCGCCGAGGCGCATCAACTGGCGGGTTGGATGCTGTTCGACCGCGGTAGCGTCGTGCTAGCCGACAAATCGTTCATTGCGGCTAAACGTGTCGCCGAACAGGCCGGCGCGCTGGACTTGCTTGCCTTTATCGGAGGGCCGAACGCAAGCTTCATGAGCACGTGGACTGGCGATCCCGCGCGCGGTGCCGAGCGAGCCTATGCGTCTCTGGCATGGGCGCGGCGAAGTGGCAATCACCGACTGAACGCATTCGTCTGCACGATGGCAGCGCGAGCTCACGCGAGGTTGGGTGAGTCCGACCTGTGTGCACAAATGCTGGTCACCGCTGAGGCGGAGTTGTCACGGCATCGTCCGAGCGAGCCCGACCCGGTCTGGCTCGAGGTGTTCGATGATGCCGCTCTGGCTGGACATCGAGGATCGTCCCTGTTGGACCTCGGCCAACTCCGATCCGCGATCAACTATCTGCGAGAGCAGGATTCAGCTAGCCCGGCAGTCTTTGTGCGCAACCGAACTATCTGGCAGCTCGAGCAAGCCGAAGCCCAGCTGCGAATTGGTGACCAGGAAGCCGCCGCATCTTCGATCGAGGAGGCAATCAACGGGGTAGCCACCAGTTCGATTACGCCACGGGTCTTGCACATGTTTCGGTCCGCCGAACTGCGATTACACACCTGTCACGGTCCCACGGTATCGCCGGTCAAAGAACGCTTGGCGACCCTTATCGCGGAGTTCGGGTGAGCGGGTAAGTTGCCCAGCGCATTTCGATCCCGCTTGGTTTTCGATCAACCTCAAGCAACTCCCCCTGCAGTCTGCCTTCGACAGCACGGAATCTCCCTGGCCCTTCTTCGACGAAGTGAGTCCCCCCCGCTACAGGGTCGCTGAGGAGGGACGCATACAGCCCATCTCGCTCCCAGCGGAATACGACTTCGTCAGCTTCCGACCACCAGCTACCCAGGATCGGTTGAATGTGCTCGGGGCAAGGCGGTGCGGGGGACCAAGGCAGCACCGGTGTCGGCTGCTGGACTGCTGCGGCCATTTCCAGAATTTCGAGGGCGAGGTCAGCGGCTCTGATTCCTCGGGTGGCATTGGATAAGACCACCACTGTGAGTTCGGTAGCACGGTCCAGCATCAGCGCGGATTGGAAGCCGGGCATCGCGCCGGTATGCCCTGCGGCGATGCGGTCGTGCCGCCGCTCTAATATCAAGCCCAGCCCCCAACCTCGTGTCCAGCCGACCGTATCGACCATGACCTGAAGCGTGTGCATCTTTTTCACTACTGTGAGGGGCAGGACGGTCGCGTCACCTCCACCCAACACATGTCCCCAGCGAAGCAAATCACCTGAGGTAGACCACATTTGGCCCCCGACGCCAATCGCAGCCTGGTCCATGACCGGCTCACGGTGGACTGCATCGATGTGCGGGTCGAGCCGGTAGCCGACCACAGCATTAGGCGGCGGAGCCCAGCTGGTTTGGTTTAGCCCCAGTGGGTTCAGCAGAGTTTCCGTGATCAAGGCGTCGCACGGTTGACTGGTGACCTCTTCGATGATCTGGCCGAGGACCGCGTAGCCGAGGTTGGAGTAATGCCAGCGCTCTCCAGGGGCCCCGACAAGTTCGGTACGCTCGAACATATCGCGGAGTTCGGTTCGTGACGGTCCGTGCATGCTCTGCCACATATCGGAGGGCGCTTCGCGCTGCAGGCCGCTGCTATGCGACAGCAACATGCGAACAGGAAGATGGCTGAAGGGCGTGCCCGGGAGATATCGACCTACCGGGCTATCCAGAATCAGCTCACCCCGTTCGACGAGCAGTAGGGCAAGCGCTGCGGTGAAGGTCTTCGTGATCGACCCGATGCGATAGCTGCTCTCACCGGTGGCGGGAATCGAATTCTCGACGTCTGCATAACCGACAGAGGCGGCAGCCAACTGAACCCCCCTGGCGCCGACACCCACCGTCAGGCTGGGGACCCGCGCAGTGGACTGTGCCTCGACTACACGTGCCGACAGTGCCGCTTGGAAGTCGCTATCCATGAACTCCTCTCGGTTGAGCACCAGCATCCCACAAGTCATCACCGCGCTCTGTGGACAACCATTTTGTCAACAGCAAAAGCCTTCCACAGCGCATTCCTGCAGGCCAGGGTAGGACCAGCACTCAGCACGCCGTCCCAGTTTCATCCGCCAAAACTTCGACGGCTGGGCGTGCTGGCTTCCAGGTTTTGTCAGCCGTCCTCCGAGTGCCCCGATCAAGGAGGGCCTGCGATGGAGAGCACGAAAGCAAGCAAGCCACCGCAGCCTCATGCGGAAGCTCATCGCAACCGTGAAGTTTGGGCTGTATCGCTTCTGTCGGCCAAGTCCCAATGACTACTGAGGAGTCAGTGCCATGTGGTTCGGATACGCACAAGCGGCACTTTTGACCACCACGCAGGCTCATGATGCCGTCGTGCGGGCGATGCACGAGTACGCCAGCTCGTTCGCGTTCGGCCCTGGCGAGGTGGTCATCGAGCCGATGGCGCCAGAGCGGATGCTGCGGGCAATTGTCGCGGAGGTCGATCGTCAGGATCCTGCTCTCGCGGTGATGCGGCGGTTAGAGTACGTCGCCGCAGCGTGGAAGGTGGATCTGGAGCGGCTGTTCGACCCCGGCTCGCCGCGCACGCAGTCGCTGTGGCGGGTGATGGAGGAGATCGAGGGCCAAGGCGGTGGCCATCTCATCGTGCCGTCGCGCGAGCATCTAACCGGTCTCGGGCCGTCCGGTAAGGCGGTTATCCAACGGCTCACGCGCATGCCGCAGGCACACATCTACTACCTGCAGAGCACCACCGATCGCGACCGCGGGTGGGGGGCGGAGCCGGAGTCCGGGGTTTCCGTGGCACCTCGGGTGGACGTGCGCGTGTTGGCGGAGTCGAAGGTGGGTGCGATTCCGACGGTGACCCGGTTCGACATCATCGCGGAGTTGACTCGGCTGGAGTGGTCGGAGTTGATCGAGCCGGTGGACGCGTTGTATATGGCGTTGGCTGATGACGCCAATGCCGCCGCGATGGCTGCCGGTGAACTCGGTATCAGTCCGTTCGGCCACCAAGGCGTTATCCGCCTGTTGCAGTGTGACGACGGCCAGTTGATGGTCGAGTTGCAGGAGTCTCGCCACCGTGACGACGCGCCGACCGCAGCCTTGGCGGCGCTGTGCGCGCGCATCGACCGCTACACCGCGCACGGTCACACGTTCACCCGATGCACGCTGTCCTCACAACTTGCGTCACCACCGATACCGGCCGCCGAACGCGTGGGCAGGCTGTCGTGAACCGCGCGCCGTCGGAGCGAACGGCCCACAAACAGCCCACGGTCGCCTGCAATGTCGGCGCGGAAGCGTTGTTGACGCCCGAGCAGCTGCTGGCAGCGATCTCCGGTCACCTCGACCCCGATAACTCGTCGCCGCTGATCGGGTTCGCCCGTGACCTCGCCGATCTGCACGCCACGCTGCTGCCCTCGCGCCTCAATCGCCGGCATCAGGCCGCCGGTTTCAGCCAGGTCGACGTGCACGAGCAGGTCATGGCGGTCGTGGGCGAGATCAACTCGTGGGCGGTGTTTCACCTGCCACGCCCAAACGGTGCACGCAGGCACACCCATTCCTTCGGCGAGGTGATCAGTCATGTCGCCGAGACATACGCCTCGGCTTGGTGGACCGTTCGCCACAGCGACGACGAGCAGCTGCGCCACGATGCGTGGTTCCACCTCGCTGAAGTCCGGGAAGGCTACGCCGATCTGCTGGCCGATATCCATGCCCGCCGTGTGGAGCTGCCCCTGGGATGGCGCGGCATCCGACCCACACCATGACCACGAGAACAGGAGCGACACGACCCATGGACTCGCGTGTGCCGAGCCTGGCCGGGCTGCCACAGGCGAAGGAATGGATTACTCACTTCGCCGCACAACTACCCGCCCAGCACAAATACCGGAAACTGCTGGCTGTCTTCACAACCGCGGGCTGGCGAGCGAAGGCATGGTTGCGCGGTCGGGCATCCCACACCGGCACTGCTGCCGCAATGGGCCACAGCTTCGAGTGGGTGGCGATGCTGTCTGTGTCGATCATCGACATTCATCACCGACGGGCTCAGGCCAGCGGGGCAGCTCGCGGCGCGATCGACAGCGAGATCGCCTGGTGTGTGAGGACGATCGACGCGAAGCTCGCGGGTCTGCTCGATGTGCCCGCCGGGCAGATCGCGGTGGGTCAGCTGGTGTCCGCAATGGCGCAGCAGTGGGTGGCCTACGCCCACCATCCGCAAGACGAAACCACGCTGGTGGAGGTACTCGCCGCGCAGCGCGCCTACAACGCCCGGGTCGAGCAGCTTTCGACGCTTCCACGCGGCGGTGCGTCGTGAGCCATCCCAGGAGCGCTTTGTGACACCCCCGCACGCACCGCTGTCTGCTGATGCGCCGATCGCCCTCGGTTACATGCAGGTCCCGCTTCTGGCAGAACCCGACCGTGTCGGTGCGCTCATGCGACACCGCGCGCAGAGCTGGGGATACCGCTGGGGCGGAACACATCTCGACCACCACAGCCACGGCCACACGATCGCCGCCCTGGCTCAGCACGCCAGCCGCGAGCCCGATGTCTGGCTGATCGTCGTCCCCGACGCCACCCATCTACCCGGCGGTCGTCGGCTGCTGACCACCCGCACCATGGTCATCCGCATCGTCACCGCCGATACCGACGACGGCGCCACCCTGCACCGCCCCACCCCTGTTCCCGGTGGCTCCATACTCGCCCTCCTCACCGGCCCCACCCGCGAGGACACCTTCGAAGGACTCCTGTGAGCACACACCCGCCAACGCCGCCGCTGCCCGACATGAACCGACTGGTCGCGCTCTGGGACGGCGTAGCGAACCCGGTGACGAATCTCGAACACGCCGCTCGAGTCGCGGTCACGCTGTGGATGACCTGTCTCGACGGGGTGGACTTCTCCAACCCCGGCGACGTCCAAGACCGACTCCTCAAAGGGGTGGAGGCTGATCCGGACCACACCGTCATCCGTGTGATCGACGACGAACTGACCTGGTATCTGGGGAACCGGCCGGGGTCGGTGGTCTTTGTCGATAACGACTTCCCCGAGATCGTGACCGCCGGGCAATTGATCGATCGACTCTCCATGTGGATCGCGATCTCCGCCACATGGCCTCCCCAACTGGGTGACTGCCCGTTAACACCGGCCATCGCCGAGTTCGGTCGACGCTACGACGCGTTGATCACCGGCCTTCTCACGGGTAGTCGCCGCCAGCCCCGCCGCCGAGCCGACGGCATGCCACCTGTCCAGCGACCGCGGCGCATCGAGCTGATAGCCGTGCCCCACCGCGACGGCGGCCGCGAGCAAGGCGGGTTGCGTTCGCCCGCGCCTGACTCGCGCTGACCAACCACATCTGCAACCCGTCACCCGACTCAGCGACGTCTGCGCAGGCACCGCCGCTGGGTCAAACCCGACCACACCCGAAGGGATTCTCTCTTGCATCCGCCACCCCACCACGGCTCCCTCGGCGCGCCCGCCGCGCCATCGCCTTGGCCGGTCGCGCGGCCGTCTGGCTCCGCGGTGTTCGAACACCAGACCGTTGTGCTGGACACCGACCTCGGTCACGACCTCGATGACGCACTGACGCTATGGGTCGCCGCCGAACTCGTCGCGAACCTGATCGTGGTCACCAACGACGAAACCCCAAACCACGACCGCGCCCGCTGCGCCCGCGCCTTCCTCGACCGCATCGGCCGCCGGGACGTCCCCGTCGTCGCCGGCCGCACACTCGACGGTTCCGCCGGCCGGTTCGTCATGCACGGCCACCTGCCCGAGGCGCGGCCGGTGCCCACCGATGTCACCGACTTCCTCTCCAGCGTGTGCGAGACCTCCACCCGCCACATCATCTGGGTCGGGTGTGGGCCCGTCTCCAACCTCGCCGAGTTCTTCATCACCTGCCCCCACCACATCGAGCAAATCGAGTTCACCATGCAGGGCGGCTGGCTCGACCGCTACCGCAACCCCAGCAAAGCGTCACACAACCCGCGCATGGACCCCGCCGCGTTCGGGCTGGTCCTGCGCGCCGCTCACCGGCCCCGATGCGTGCTGTCCACCCACACCAACGCCCCCGAACTGACCGTCGGCCCCGACTCCCACCTGTATGCGTGGCTGACCGGCCCCGACGCGCCACCATGGGCTCAACTCGTCGCCGCCAACGCCACCGAATGGTTCACCCACCGGCCCTCCAGCTGGATGAACGACCCGGTCACCCTCGCCGCTGCCCTCGGCGTTCCGGCCGTCGAATTCGGTGCCGAAACCGTACGGATCGCCGCCGACGGCCGCATCACCCGCGACCCCGCCGGACGCCGCATCGAAGTCTCCACCCGCATCGACTACCCCACCGCCCGCACCTGGCTGGCCGAAGTCCTGCCCCTCGATCCACCAGCGGAGCGACCCACCCGCCTGGAAACCACGACGACAGCTTCGGAAGGAATCTCCACATCATGACCCTCCGCACCGCCCTCACCACCATCCTCTACTCGCTCGCCGCGCTCTACCTCTACGACGCCATCACCACCCTCGCGCATCGGCGCGCCGCTGCCACCACCCACGACGTGCTCACCCACTACGGCACCGACCACGACACCACCCCCGGCGCAACCCACAACTGAGCCCGCAATCCCGTGAGCACCTCGACTGCCCCGGTCCAGTTCAGAACAACGCTTCCTCCCTCAACTACAAGGAATCCGACGATGGAACAAGGAACCGTCAGATGGTTCGACAAATCAAAAGGCTATGGATTCATCGCCTGCGACAGTGGCAGTGACGTCTTCGTCCACCACTCGGCGATCCTCGTAGGCGGTTACCGCAGCCTCGACGCCGATCAGCGCGTCCAATTCACGATCGGCAAAGGTAGGAAAGGACCTGCCGCGCAACAGGTTCAACCGCTGTGACCGCCACCAGCCCGTCCCACACCGGCATCACCGACACCATCACGCCGCCACCACGCGCTGTGCGCAAGCACTACACCCGTCAACGCTTGCTGCGGTCGGCCACGAAGCTTTTGCTCACCGACGGCTACACCGCCACCTCCATCGACCGGATCGCCGAGCACGCCGGATTCGCGCGCAGCGAGTTCTTCGGCCACTTCGATCACCTGCAGCAGATCGGCCACGACGTCGCAGACCGGCTGACCCGCCACGCTATCCGAAGAATCGGATGTTTCCAGCCACGCAGCGACGACCAGCTCGTCACGACACTGGCCCTGTGGGCGTCCATCCTCATCACCCGCCCGGGGTGGATCCGTCTGGAACTCGAACTCGCTGCCCTCGGCACAGCCAGTCGCGCCCAAGTCATCTGGCGGCTCAACCAGCTGCGCAACGAAGTCCGCGATCTACTCACCAGCAGCACTCACCAGCCTGACCCATGCATCGATCTCGATCTCACGATCCCGTTCCTACTCTCGGCGATCGTCGGCATGGCTACCGAAGACACCGGCGACCTCCAGGTGGCACGGGCCAAAAGCCGAGACAAGGTCGAGTTCGTTCTGCGTACCGCCGGAATCTCCTGAAACCATCCCAGCTCCGGGTTCACCCACATGCATGGGCTCCCATCCGGCTCCGGCGCTGCACAGCCGACCCCGACTGACGCGCCACCGAACGATCACCGCCATGCGGACTGTCACCACCACAAAGCAACACGCAATCACGTTCCAACAGACGCACGAGCTGGCCGACCACACGCCCGCAGTCCTCCTGGGGAGGTTCCATATGCCCGATCTCCTACCGATCACCGGTGTTCGCACGCGGAGCGGTATCGACACCACCCACGCGAGCATCGCTCGCGTCTACGACTACAGCCTCGGCGGTACGGACAACTACGCCGTCGACCGCTACGTCTTCGACAAACTGCGCGAAGTCGCACCCAACCTCGCCGACGCCGCTGGTATGCATCGTCGCTGGGTGCACAGGGTCGTCCGCTACCTCACCACCATGGGCATCGATCAGTTTCTCGACCTTGGCGCCGGGCTCCCTGCCGCCCTCACCACCCATACCATCGTCCAAACAGAGAATCCCGACGCTCGCGTCGTCTACGTCGACAACGACCCCGTCTGCTACGCCTGCGGCCGAGCGCTACTCGAAACCGACCCCAGGACCCGTTACGTCCGCGCGGACCTCACCGTGCCCAAGGCACTGCTCCAGCAGCCAGAAATCACCGAACACCTCGATCTCGACGGGCCGATCGCTCTGATCCTCGGCGGCATCCTCCACCACGTCGATGACGCCCTCGGCCCGGCCGCTGTCACCCGCGAGTACATCGACGCACTCTCACCCGGCTCGTATCTGGCGATCACCCACTTCTGGGACCCGGACGACGGCTCCGAAGCCCACGACCTGGCCCGCGAACTGCAACGCCGGTATACCGACGCTGGGCTGGGCTGGGGCTGGTACCGCACGCGCCGCCAGATCCTCGACTATTTCGCCGACCTCGAAATCGTCGAACCGGGGCTGGTCGAACTCGACGACTGGTGGCCCCCCGGGCCGGCGCAGCGGCCCCGCTTGCTCGAGGAGCGGCTCATCCTCGGCGGTCTGGCGCACAAACCGCGCCCACGCCAGCTCATCAGGATGGTCACCCGGTAAAGCCGGAAGACCGGCATCCGGCCTACCGCGCCCGCGCACCTGGTCTCCCGATGGGCGAATCCAGGACGTGACGGCGGGAAGAGCATCGACACCGCACGGATTGTCACATTTCCGCAGGTCAGAGAGGATAACAACATTGCACGACCCACATTCGGACGGCAGTCGGCGAGGCAGTGGCGCACCTGCTAAGTTCGCGGGCATGCCTGCTCGCGACGACAAGACCGTCGGCCTCGTACTGGTCACCTACCAGAGCGCGGAGGACCTGCCGCCGTTCCTGGAGTCACTGCCGGCGGCAGTGGAGCCCTACACCCTCGATTTCGTCGGTGTCGACAACACCTCCACCGACAGCAGTGCCGACCTAGTCGAAGCATTCGGCGGTACGGTCATCCGCAACAGCAAAAATGTCGGCTTGGCCGCCGCCATCAACCAAGGCGCGGCCGCGACCAACGCAGGCTGGATCCTGGTCGCCAACCCCGACACCCGCTTGGCACCGGGGTCCATCGCCGCGCTCGTCGACACCGCCGCGGCCGACGACCGGATCGGCATGATCGGACCGAGGGTAGCCCGGCTCGACGGCACTCCCTATCCGACCGGCCGCCGATTCCCGTCACTCGCGGTGGGAATCGCGCACGCCTTGCTGGGGGGAGTGTGGCCAGAAAACCCAGCAACCCGAAGGTATTTCGGTGAACCGGTAACAGCGATCAGTGACGTCGACTGGATCTCCGGCTGCTGCATGCTGTTTCGCCGCGAAGCCTTCGACGCGATCGGCGGATTCGACACCCGCTATTTCCTCTACTTCGAAGAAACCAAAGTCGCGCTCGACATGCACCGTGCCGGGTGGCGAGTCGTACTCGACCCTAGCGTCGAGATTCGGCACCGCGAAGGCGGCAGCATGCGCTCCGCTCCATTCCGCAAGATCCGCAGCCACCACCGCAGCGCACTGCGCTTCTACTGCGACTACCACCAAGGCTCTCCCTGGCTGCTCTTCGCTCCGGTCGTCGCAGCAGGACTGGTCGTCCGGGGCGCGCTGTCGGTGTTGCGGACCGCAATCACACAGCGCCTGACCCACTAGGCCGGACGCGAGGCTTGCCGCAGATATCGTCCGGAAAGACCCGCTCAAACCCAGCCGCATCGAGCGCGGCGCGTAACGCCTCGGGATGGCTATCACGGGTGGCGACCCACCCGTAGTGGTAGGAGAACACGCTGGCTGCCCACCGGCATACGCTGTCGGATGGGCTGGACCAGGCCAGAGTCACCGTCCCGAAGCGCGTCAGCACCGGGGTCAGGTTGAGAGGCTGCGGGTTGCATGGCGATGGAGTCTGCCGGTCAGCGCGCCAGCCACCACTGGCTGGTCCCGGCCGGGCTGGAAAGTCCCGTCGATGAAGGGATGACGGCGGCAATGAGTTGCGGTGCAGCACGCCCATGCCTGCTGCACCGCATCGTTCGGGGCTCCCACCCCCGCCGACCACTCGTCGACCGCTGAGCAGCCGCAGCCTTCGAGTCCAACACCCCAGCGCGGCCCCCGGCGGCATGCTCACGGGGGCCGTCGCACACTCCGGCGGAGAGTAGCGTCGCTGCCGATCGTCGTCTCGGGTCGCCAGTCGGCGAATTCGCCGCCGCATGCGCATCCGCGTCATCACGCCAGCGGCGGCCGGCGGCCGCCGGGGCAGGTGCGAGTGAACGAATCGGTCGAGGTCGACCGGCCAGCAGTGCTTCGCAGGACAGGACCGCACCGCGGCGAGTATGGCGAGCACGACCATCCTGCGGTGGGTGGCCACGCCGTTCTCGACGCTAGTGGCCAGTCACAGGTTGGCCGGAACATCACTCCGCATACAGCTAGGCGCCGCGCCCGGACGGGCGCTTCAGCCAGCATCTGGGAGGCGTGCTGCGGGGTAATGGGGTTGCCGAAACCATCAGACTGAAGTGGACCGCTCTGGCATCTCGCACCTGCTTGTCAGGCGAATGGCTGCTCTACCAGTCGAATTCCGGCGTCGAGGTCGGCAAGCAGCTTGTGCAAGACGTGGTTCCCGGTTCGCGAAGAGGGCATGCATTGGTCGCAGTCGTCGGGGACTGGATGTTGCGCTGATGTCGATACGACATCCAGGATTCGTGTCCGTTTAACCGACCCGAGGTCATAACCGGATTGCGCGAAGCGGGGTTCGGCTTTGAGATCGCAGGGTGTGAGGTGGCCGTAGGCGCCAATGGTGGGTCGGAAGTAGCGGGCGAGGCATTCGTCGGTGCGAGTGCGGTCGGGCGGGTGTCCGTTGGCGAGGGCGACAAGTTCGTCGGCGATGTCGATTCGGGTGTGTGGTGGCGGGTTGCTTCGGATCGTGCGCAGCTGGTCGCGGACGTTGGCGAGTTGGTCGATGGTGAGTCCGTCAGTGACGTCGACCTCATCCTTGCGTATGTCCAGCCAGTCGGCGCCGAGTTCGTCTGCGAACTCAGCCATGGCGGTGATCTGGTGGTGGTTGATCGGCTGAACCACAAATCCGATTCCGACAGCAAGGCGGTTATCGCGCTCGCCAAGTAGGGCTGCGAGATTACCGGTGACGCGCTCAAGGGCGCGCAGTTTGGGCCGTATGCGGGCGACGCGGTCATATGTGGCGGCGTCTGGGGAATGGATGCTGAACCGGACACGCTGGCACCGCAGCAACGCATGAAATAGCGGCGTGCCTGGTCGGATGCTGAATCCAGTGGAGTAAACGTGGATTTCGAATCCTAGCTCGGCTGCGTTGTCGAGAAGGTGCGGCAGATCGGGGTTGAGCAGTGCTTCGCCACCGCCAGAGACGACAAGTCGACTCACATTGTGGTCCCGCAATTCGCGTAGCACACGACTCCACTCAGCGGTGGTCATCAGGCCGTCGGTGTCGAGTTTTTTCGTGGCGTAGGTGAGTTTCTGTTGATCTGACCACAAGCACATCACGCAGCCGTAGTTGCAGGTGCCCCGGGTCGGGTGGATTTCGACAGTGTCCGAAAGGACTGGTTGCCTGGCACGGATGAGGCCGGGACGTTCGGGGGCTTGTCGCCACTGCTGGACCGTTGCCGCAGCGAAGGCCCATCGCAGCCGGTGCGGGTAGTACATAGAGTCGACGAGCTGCCTGATGGCCGGCGCTTCCCGGCAGAAGCGGTATGCCGCACGTACTGTGTCCAACCCGGTGTCCACGCCCGCGGCTACGGCGGCCGCCGGCGTTGAGGGTTCGGCGAGGTGCCGCAGGATCGCTGCCCGAACGGCTTCGTCGCGGGGCGCCGAGTTGATCGCGTTGTCGGTGAGTTGGGCGAGGCGCTCATCGGCGTGCAGCACCTGGAGCGCGGTTCGCAGATGGGGGGTCATGCTGGACTCGTTTCGGTGATGGCCAGCGGGAGTTCGTCGCGGACCGCCTGCCATTCGGAGGGCCTGAGCAGCGTGATCAGCGATCGTTGTCGGTCGAAGACGAGCACGGTGCCGGTGGGGTGTTGCACGATGCGCTTGTTGGATGGGTCGGTGCGCAGCTGCGCTGCAACTGTCGAGGCGTTCAGCGGGTTACTCATGAGCCAGTGCTGGTCGACGCTCGTGATCGGGGTCATCTCGATGTTCGGCGGCGCATTGTCGGTGCGTCCGATGAGCTGGTCGGTGATCTCTTCGTCGGCGGCGACGCCGAGTTGGAACTTGTGCTGCGCCTCGACGGTGCGTGGCAGTTGCCAGGCATCGCCGTCGGTCAGCAGCGACTGCGCAGCGGCCAAGAGGTCTGAGACCGGTCGATCGTGGATCGAGCCGATTACGGCGTTTCCAACCATCTCGCGGCCCCATGTTGCGGCCTGCAGCCGGAACTCTCCGTTCGGGCGGATGTTGCAGAGGGTGTCTTTGACCTGTTCGGAGAGCTGCTGCAGGGTGATGGTTCGGCCCGGGTTGACCGTTAGGGGCCGGATACCGGTGGCCGGCCACATGGAGTTGAACGTCAGGTACAGCCCCTGGTGGAGCAGGCGATGGTGGTGGCGATCGACGAGGGCTTGTACTTCATGGAAGTCGTTCTCTCGCAGGGCGAGCCGCGGATAGTGTTGCCGGGCTTGGCCGGAGAAGCTTGGAGCGCACAGGTGATGCTGGGTCGCCAGTCCCGATTCGGCTAGGTAGTCGCTCAACTCGATCACTCGCCGCCAGTTGCCTTGGTGGACGACCGTGATCACCGTGATCGGTTTGCCGGTGTCGTGCAGGCGCTGCAGACCTTCAAGTACGGTCGGCAGGTTTTTCCCTCGCGCGGACCCGTGCAGTTCGTTGGTGATCCCGTCGACGCTGGTGCATATGCGCGTAAGGTTTGAGGCTGCGAGGTTTCTCTGTATCTGGTCGGTCAGCTTCGTGGCGTTCGTGATCAGCGTGGATGCGCACCGCTCAAGCCCGTGCGTGGCCTCGAGAAGCTCAGGCAGGTTCTTATGCAGCGTTACTTCGCCACCCGTCAAGACGATCTCGAGGATCCCCGCATCCTCGGCGGCAGCAAGCGCGTCGATGACCACCGCAGCCGGGAGTTGCTGCTCGAGCCACACTTTCCCAGGGTGGCAGTAGTTGCATCGAAGGTTGCACTCGTTGACCGCGTCCACGACCAGACGTAGGGGGCGACCGACAGGCTCGATCGGACCCGTAGCGACGGAAATGACCGAAGCTGATTTCCATTTTTCCAAAGCAGTTGATTCCCATTTTGATTGGGCGCTGTAGTTTCACGAAATGCGCGGATTAATGGCATAGATTCACCGGAAGCGTGGCCCCTTAGCGAAGAGGCTGGCTTTATGCGGACACAGCTGTGATCGCTTCGCTTCTGCGGCGGCGCTCAGGCGGAGCCCAAAGGGACGGCCAGCGTTGAGAAATCGCGTGACGCACGCACGCAAGGCGTGGGGATGTCGAATATGCACGTTGGTTCCCCGCCCTTACTGCCCAACATTGCTCCGCCATGGGGATCGACGAATGCTGTTACGGTTGGGGATGCTGCGGCATCAGCCGTGGTCGTAGCTGTTCATACCCGATAGCGTCGCCCGCGCGGGGTCGGTGATGCCAACAACGCAGTGTTGTACAACGCCTTGTTGTGATGGATCAGCCCAGCTGCGTGATGGCCAATCGCAGGGCTGCGATCCCTGCGGCCTGCATCGGGTGCTCGTCGATGATGCGATGCACCTGCTCGTGGGTGAACGGCTGTAGTTCGAGGATGCGGCCTTCGGCGTTGTTCACTGTCGCCGTTGTGAACAGCTCATCGAAGGTCGCTGCGTCGATGACGACGGCCGTCAGTAGGTCCGTGGCGAAGCTGAGCGGGTCTACTCCCAGTCCGAGGCAATAGACGGTGAGTGCGCCGTCGCGGCGCGCTTGCTCGAGCCGAGCCGCGAATTCCCATGCCTCGTAGTCGATCGGCGCCAGGTCACTGCCGTGGTCTTCGCTTACTCCGCACAGTTCTTCGGCGAACTCCCGCACCATGTTGCGCCACAGGGAGAAGTCGTTGTCAACGTTCCATCCTGCGTACCCGGAAGGCTGGAAGATTCCCACCGGCACGACTTGATACATGCCTCCGGCGTGCCCGACCTTGCGGGGATCGCGCCAGTGCAGCAGAAACGATCGCGCGTCGGCGGCGGCGTCCCGCCGTATGGTCAAGGTGCTGATCGCGAGGTTGGTGGGCCGCTGTCTCGGATCGCAGGGGTCGATGATGGCTGCACGGATACCGTCGGCGACCGTGTGCCCGAGGTGGGCGGCGGTGAATTCGTGGGCAGCGGCTTCTCCGACGTTGACGCTGTCGAAATAGCGGCCCGTGCCGAATCCAAGTACCGGGGTGTCGCTGGCCAGCTCAGCGTGAAGTAAACGATAGGTCGGCCGGTTTTCGAACACTGCGGGGGCGGCGATCTCCCCCACCACCTCGGCGTATGTCTCATACGGCTGGTCGCTTGTGCGCACGGGCAGCACTGAGCTCCTCGCCGGTGCGGCAGCCGCGCTGTCATCTGCTGACCATTCGAGGGTGATGTCGTCCAGCGGAAGCGGCGCGGGCGGGATCCATTCGAGGCGGGTCAGCAATGGAGTGCCGGCGACCCGGCTTATGTCGGGGTAGCTCGCCGCTGCGGCGGCGTCCAGGGTGGTTCGATGTGACCGCAGGTAAGCGCGCACGTCGAGCCATGCGCGTTCGCTGGGGGTCAGCGTGCGGGGACTGGCACCCATCACTTCCTCCGCATGGTCGGCCCTAGCTGATCACGCTGTCGCGGTGCTGCCATGCCAACGTCAGACACGCAGCGCCCGGCGCGGCAACCGGCTCATTGTCCAACAATCGCTCGATCGCCGCTGCGGTGAACGGCACACCGTCGGCGGCTCGGCCGCCTTCGACGGCGACCACTTCTCCTTCGTCGTTGAACTGGACGGTCGTGCCGAACACGTCGTCGAAGACATCATCGTCGATGACGACTACCGTCAGGATTGTTGCCGCCAGGGTCAGCGCATCGACCCCGAGGCCGAGGATATGGGCACGGAGCTTGCCTTCCGTCTGGGCGGCACCGAGCCGCTGATACAGCGGCCACCGTTCGTAGTCGATCGCCGCGCTGCGGCTGCCGTCGTGCTCGGGCGATCCCAACAGCTCCTCGGCGTATTCGCGGACCATGTTGCGCCACAGTGAGAAGTCGTTACGCCGATCCCATAACGCAACACTCGACGGCTGGAACTCGCCGGCGGGGATGACGTCGTACACGCCCGCAGCTGTCGCCACCCGGGCAGGGTCACGCCAATGCAACAAGAACGATGGCTCAGCCGGATACCGGCGCAGCCGGATCGTGAGAGTAGTGATCGCCGGTATCACAGCACGCCGCGCCGGATCGAAGGGATCACCCACCAACTCACGAAATGGCAGCCGCCTCCGCAACTTCGAGACGTGATCTGGCCAGTGCTCCATGCATGCCGCGGACAGCTCATGCGCCAGCGCCTCGGAGACGTCGAGCTTGTCGAAGTAGGAGGCCAGTCCGAAGTCCAGCACTCCTGACGAGACCGACCCAGCCAGCAAGCGGTAACTCGGGCGGGACTCGAACAGCCGCGGCGGGTCGAGGTGTTTCACCGCCGCCGAGTAACTATCGAAGGCGGTCTCTGCCGTACGCAACGGCCGAACTGCCAACGTTTGCTCTTCGGTACCAGCCACCTGGACGGACTGAGGCCCCTCGTGTAAGCGCAACCGGACCGACTGCAGTTCGACTGGCCGAGAAGGCAGCCAACCCTCCCCGGTCAGAAGCGAGGTCCCGGGCAGCCGGTTATCACTCGGATACCAGTGCGCCGCCAGCCGGCCGAGTTCGGCGCGCTGCCGGTTGAGCCAATGCCGTTGTACCCGCCAGCGTCCTCGGCTGGCCACCACGGCTGCCGGCGTCACGGCCTCTGCGGCTCGCCGTCGTTGCCGACCGGCCATGCCGAGTTCCTCGAGCGGAATTCCCAGGACCGCTGCGATGCTCCGACGGTGCTCGACGTCTGGGTTGCGGGTACCTGTCTCGAGCTGACTGAGGAATTGTTGCGTGATCCCCAGTGCGCTCGCGACAGCGGCCTGGTTCAACCCGATGGCCAGGCGATACTCACGAATGACCTCACCAACGTTGCGGATGTGGCCAGAATCGGTTTCACGCCTCAACCATGCGGGTCCGTGTGCCCCCTCCACTTCGACTCCTCCTGGAATGACTGCTGCAGCAGCGACAGAATCATCTGAGGAGATGTTCTGGCGGCAGGCGAGATGGTTGTCCTGACGGTACAGGCCGGTGCCGCCGTAGTCCTTCCTAATAGGCGAAAATGGCTAGTTGTCTCAACCGTACTTTGCCAGGTCAGGGACCCGTCGGCCTCTCACTACACTCTGTGTGCGAGCTGCCCAGTTCAGATTGACCTGCCGACGTCCAATGGCGTTGTGCTGGGGAAGATCACCGGCAGTTGCTGCACTGCGCGGTGGAATGGACCCGGTCGCCACGTCAACTGTTCTACGGACACGGCCAGTCGCACGTCGGCGAGAACGTCGAGGAGTTGGTTGATGGCGTGCTCGGCGACGACGTAGGCCACGTCCTTGGCTGGACAGAGGTGTGGTCCGGCGCCGAATGCCAGATGGGAGCGGTTGCCGGTGAGGTCACCGCCAGCGATCTCGGGGTCGCGATGGCAGGCGCTGATGCTGATGAGGACGGGGTGGTCAGCAGGTATCCAGGTTCGGTCGACCATGGTCGGCTGGCGGGGGTAGGTGGCGCAGAAGTTCGCCATCGGCGGGTCGGTGAACAGCACTTCGTCTAGGGCGTCTCGGGTCATCAAGGCACCGCTGAGCAGGCCGCCGCCGAATCGGTCGTCGGTGAGCATCAACAGCAGGGTGTTGATGATGAGGTTGCGTATCGGTTCGATCCCCGCGCCGTAGATACTCAGCAGCTGAGCGAGCATTTCGCGCTCGGTGAGGTCGGCTTGATGGTGCGCCAGCCGTGAGGTGATGTCATCGCCGGGGTCGACGCGCTTGTGGCGAATCAACTGAGTCAGTGCTGCGGTGGCTCTGGCCATCCCCGCGGCCGCATCGCGGCCGGAGTCGAAGCGTGCGGCCATACCCGCAGCGACGTCGCTCCCTATCTCCGGCGAGCAGCCGATCAGGTGGTTGAGGACATCGAACACGAGGGGGAACGCGTAGTCGGCGGCCAGGTCGGCGCTGCCTCGCCTGCAGAAGGTGTTGATGCGCGGGACAGCGAGTGCTTCGACGAGGGTCTGCAGCCCATGCAGCTCGATTTTCGTGATGGGGTCCGACGACGCTTGCCGGTAGCGTTCGTGCGTCGGACCGTCGTGGAAGCGGGCGGCGGGCTGCCAGCCGAGCATCGCATGAATGGGTGAGTCCCGCGGAATGCTTTGCTCCCACTTGCGCGGGTCGGCGGGGAAACGGGCCGGGTCGTTCAGGATGTTCACCGCCGTGCGGTAGCGGAGTATCAACATCGCCGGGACACCCGGGGCCAACTCGACCGGTGCTACCGACCCGAATTGCTGACGCAACGACCGGTAGGTGCCGTGCGGGTCAGCCGCGAACTCCGGACTGTGCAGAGACACACGGGAAACGTCTCCGGTGTCGTAGGGAGAACCGTGCCCGACGGGGCCGCGATCAGGCATTGGGTGCTGGGACGAGGATGGGGTGGACATTGACGGGACTCCAGGGGGCAGGCAGCGGTCGTCGGCAGGACTGGGGCGCGCATCTCGAGCCGCGGAGCGTTCTGGACGCAACACCCAACGTTGTCGGTGTGGTCTGGCCTCGAGACGGTGGTGGGCGGTGAATGGCGTTCGGTGTGACTAGGCCAAGACGGTGCCGATGGCGGTGAGAAGTGCTTCCTGTTCGGGCAATTCGCACAGTCCGAAGATGTGGCCGTCGGGCTGCAACATGCACAAACCGTCGACTTCGTCGGCGCCGTACAGCTTGTGGGCCGCAGCGGTGTCGGCGATGACGGCACCGTCCGGTGCGCCGCGACGCTGCTCGGGAGAGGTGATCACCGAAACGCGGACCCGCTCACCGAACCGCTGCGCGACCCGGTCTCGCAAGGCCGTCAATGCTGGAGTCGTCTCGGCGGTGCGCTGGAATACGAGCAGCGTATGTCCGGGATGGTGCAGCAGTTCGTGCAAGCGCTGTCGGGAGGTCAGGGCAACGTCGGGGGCGCGGTCCCCGGCGATGAGGCCACCGAGTGACGTGATTCCTGGCGCTGTAGGGACTGTGTGCCGGTAAGTGGTCGCGATCCCGGAGATTCCGTTCACCGCTTGTTCGACGAATCCTGGTTCCCGGATGATCGCCAGACGCTCGGCGAGCGGCGTGCCGTGCGCCATGAGCAGGTCGTGCAGCGTTTCGGTCCTTTTGATGACCTGTTGGGCTGCAGGGCGCCGCTGCGGCTGGTAGGTGTCGAGTAGCTCCTCGCGGGCTTCTCCCTTGGTGACCAGGGCGAGTTTCCAGGCGAGGTTGTAGGCATCCTGCAGGCCCAGATTCATGCCTTGGGCCCCGGCGGGTGAGTGGTGGTGGGCGGCGTCCCCGGCCAGGAATACGTTTTCGCGCCGGTAGTCGCTGATGCCGATGCGGATGGTGAAGTTCGACGCCCATTCGGGCTGGCCGAGGGTGACCGTGCCGTGGAAGCAGCGGTCGAGCACCGCCTGGAATGCTTCCTGCGTGATTTCGGTTTCGGGATCGGCGCTCATATCGCTGACCAGCAGCCGGTGGATGTCGGCGGGCAGGGGTATGAGCAGCGTCATTCGGTCGGCTTCGACCAGGTAATCGAGGTCTTCGCCGGACAGCGGGAGCCCGGATATCGGCGCGTCGGTCATTCTCATCTGGTCGGCGTAGTACTTGCCGCTGACGACGGTCATGCCCATCTGCCGGCGGACGGTGCTGTGCACTCCATCGCACCCGATCAGCCGCTGGGGATGCAGGATCTCCTCGCGACCGTTGGCTTTGTTCACCACCCGCGCGGTGATGTGACCGGCGCTGTCGGTGCTGAGGGACACCAATTCGGTGTTCCATTCGATGGCGCCTCCGAGCGAGGCGTGTTCCTCGTGCAGGATCCGCTCGGTCTCGGCCTGGCTGATGTTCAGCATGAACGGATAGCTGCTGTCGAGCTGCGTGAAGTCCAGTCGCGCGACCTCGCTCGTGCCCAGGAAGTGATAGTTCATCCGTCGAGCACGGCGTCCCCGCGCAACCAAGGGGTCAGCGATCCCCCAGTGGGCGAGCAGTTCCAGCGAACGCGCATGCACGACGCACGCGTTCGAGGTTGTCGCCCGACCGCCCGCTCTATCGATCACGCGGCACGCCACGCCCCACCGCCGCAGGATGATCGCGGCCAGCGACCCGACCGGTCCCGCGCCGACGATGAGGATGCGGTTGCTGTCTTCGGAATCATGAGACATGGATTGGCCTTCCTGATCGAGGGCTACGGTTTGCGGGCGACCGCGCCGTAGGCGGAGATCGGACGGGTTTCACCGACCTCGGTCTCTCCGCAGCGCCATTGGGTGATGGACACGAAGCCGGGCTCGACCAGCTGCAGCCCGTCGAAGACGGCTTTCAGCTGCGCCTGCGGGCGCGGGAGGTAGGGTGTGCCGCCGGTGCCGGTGTAGTTGAGGCACAGGGTGACGTAGGCGCGGCTGTCGTCGGTGCCGTCCCACAGCGCCAGATAGCTGCCCGACGCGACGGCGTCCATGACGGTGCGCACGATGCGCAGCAGCTCGTCGTAGGTTTTGGCGTGGCCGAGCACGCCCATGAACATCACGGCGATGGGTTCGTTGAAGTTCAGGACGTTCTTAGCGTCGGCGATGATCCGCTCGGGGTCGTGGTAGTCGGCGTCGATGTAGGTGACCACGCCCTCGGCGGTGGTGGAGGTGAGCAGCGCCCGCGCGTGGGTGAGGACCAGCGGGTCGTTGTCGACGTAGACGATCCGGGCCTCTGGCGTGATGGCTTGGGCTATCTCGTGGGTGTTCTGCATCGTCGGCAATCCCGTTCCGACGTCGAGGAATTGCCGCGCTCCAGCCTCGTGGGCGAGGTAGCGCACGACGCGGATGAGGAATTGCCGGGACTGCACGGCCATCGTGGTGATGTCGGGGTCTACTTCGATACCGGCATCGCCTGCGATGCGGTCGATCTCGTAGTAGTCCTTGCCGCCCATCCAGTAGTTCCAGATCCGCGCCGACTGCGGGATATCTGTCCGGATGGCGGGCACACCGACACCGAGTTCTGCCACCATGGTCCTCCCTCGTGCTGGTCCAACACCGCCAGACGGCGGTGACGATCAGCGTCTCGGGCAGCCGCGATCGGCGATAGATGAGAGCAGTCCGCCCAAACAGCGCGGCCAGTTGCACGCATCACCGCTGCTCAAGCGACTGTTGAGCAGTGAGCGACTGCGGTGATGAGGTGACCTCTCATCTTGACCACCGGTCTGCGAGGTGATCACCGCGTGGCGGGTTCACCGGTGGATCGGAGCGAAGTCGGACTACCGTGGATCTGTTCACCGGGTACGTGGCAGGGGCGGATGAGGGATGAACACCAACAGGGCTCGATCATGCGAGCCGACGTGCGCCAGGCGCATTCGCGACAGAACCGTCGCACAGCAGGCGCAAGGGCAGCAGCCGTCCATCGGATTGTTGCAGGCGATCGCCGGCGAAATCGCCGATCATTGCGGGCATTCCGCGTTCAAGTCGAATCGGCTGGCCTGGGGATGGACCGTCGCGCAGGCCGTCGAAGAATTCCACCAGATGTGCAGGCGCGAAAACCTCAAACCCCGCGGGCTGGTCGTGCGCTCGTGGATGGAATGGGAGGCCGGGTTACGGCCGAGCTGGGACTACCAGGACCTGCTGTCACGGCTGTTCTGCACCAACCCTGTCACCCTGGGATGGGCCGCCGACTACGGCCCGGCCACACCACCACGATCTTCTCGTGGAGCGCTGCTGGCTGCTCGCACGCTGATGCACCTGCCACCGGCCACCGACGCGTTCACCGGCCACCGCGAGGAGGTCGCGCGATTGGTGAGTCTGCTCGAGAGTCCGTCCACCGCGGCGGTCACGATCGCCGCGGTCTCCGGCGCGGCCGGAGTCGGTAAGACGGCGTTGGCCATCCACCTCGCCCACCAGCTCCATGACGCCTATCCCGACGGGCAGCTGTATGTCGACCTCGCCGGCACCGACACCAGCCCCGCTGCGGCGGGCGATGTTCTGGCCGGGTTCCTGCGCGAGTTCGGTATCGAGGGCAGTGACATTCCCGAAGGTCTCGACGAACGCGCCCGCAAGTACCGTGCGTCTCTTGCCGGGCGGCGAGTGCTGGTCGTGCTGGATAATGCCGCCGACGAAACGCAGGTCCGCCCTTTGCTTCCCGGCACTGCCGGATCCGCTGTTCTGGTCACCAGCCGCGCACCCATCGCCACGCTCGGAGGAATGCACGTGCCCCTCGATGTGCTCCCCGAAACCGAGGCCATCGAATTGCTGTCGCTGCTCATCGGAGCTGACCGCGCCGACGCCGAGCCCGGTGCGGTGCGCGAGGTTGCGCGGCTGTGCGGCGGGCTGCCGCTGGCGCTGCGGATCGCGGGCGCTCGGCTGATGTCACGCCCGAACTGGACAGTGGCGTGGTTCGCCGACCGTCTGGCGGATGAGAGCCGTCGCCTGGATCTCCTGGCGGTCGGGGATCTTCAAGTGCGCGCGTCGTTCGCGTTGAGCTACCACAGCCGCAGCGACCAGGAGCAGGCCGCCTTCAGGATGCTGGCGTTGACCGCCGGGAACTTTCCTGCCTGGAATCTCGCCGCTCTGCTCGACACCGACCTGGAGACGGCCGAGCAGCTGCTGGAGAATCTCGCCGACGCCCAGCTGGTCGAGATCGCCGGAATCGACACCACCGGCGCTGTGCGCTATCGCCTGCACGACCTCGTCCGCGTCTTCGCCCGCGAATGCTCCACCCGCCACGACACCGACGATTCCCGCCGTAACGCAGCCCGACGACTCGTCGGCACCTACACCGACGCCGTACAGGCTGCCGCGTCGATCCTGCACCCAGGAACCGACTCCGACATCAACAGCCCCGACGGCGCCGACCGAGCCGCCGCGGCCGAGATCGCCTGCGCCGACCCCCGGCGATGGTTCACCGTCGAGCAACCCAATCTGGTTGCCGTTGTGGGCCTTGCCCACCACTCCCGGCTGTGGGAGCAGACCTGGCAGCTGGCCGCCGCACTCTCAGCGATGTTCGATTGGCGCGCGGACTGGCAAGCATGGGCCCACACCCATGAGCTGGCCCTGGACGCCGCCCGCCGGGTCGCCACCGACGGCCACGGCGAAGCGGTCATCCTGCGCAGTCTCGGTGCGCTCTACCGGGAACTGGGCCGCTTCGAGGAAGCCGCCACGATGCTGACCCGCGCGGCCGCACTCTTCCGCCGCCGCGCCGACCAGCGCCGATGGGCGGCCACCACGAAACTCATCGGTGACACCCGCCGCTACCAGGGCCGGCTCGACGATGCCCTCGACGCGTTCTCCGCCTCACTGCTGACCGCGCAATGCGAGTCCGACGACCGCTCCGTCGCCGGTGTCCTCAACGGCCTCGGCGACGCCAGCCGTGGCCTGTCCCGCTTCGCCGAAGCCGGCCGATACTTCACCGAAAGCCTCACCATCTACCGCAAACTCGCCGACGAACTCGACCACGCGCGCACCCTCGTCCGCTACGGCTTGGTGCACCGCGACCAGTGGAACAACTCCCACGCCCTGCGCATGTTCGAACAAGCACTCTCAGTTCTCGAGGAATTCGATGACCAGCGCTGGCAGGCACGCACCCTGCGCCACATCGCCGTCGTCCACCGCAACACCGGCAACCTCGACCACGCACTCGGGTTGTTCGAGCAATCGCTGTCACTGTTCGATCAGCTCGCCGACCGCCGCGGCGCCGCGGTCACCCTCCGCAACCGAGGCGACGCCCATCGCCTCGCCGGCCACCACGCCCCCGCGGCCGACGACATCACCCGCGCCCGGGGAATCTTCGAATCGATCGCTGATCACCGCTGGATCGCCCGCTGCCAGCTGAGCCTGACCGACCTACACCGCGTCAACGGCGACATCGACCAGGCCCACCACGCCCTCGACACCGCCTTCGACATCATCTACCGCACCACCGGCGACCGTCCCGCCCAAGCACGCGCACAACGACAACTCGGCATCCTCTGCCGCGACGGCGGCGACTACGACACCGCCACCACCGCCCTCGTCGACGCACACACCCTGTTCACCAACCTCGGCGACCAGCTGTGGATCGCCCGCGTCCACGCCAGCCTCGCCCGGCTCGCGCAACGCCGAGGAGTCGACCCGGAACCGGAGATGAAGGAAGCACTGGCGATCTGCCACCGCCACGCAATCACCACACCCGACAGCATCGAGATGGTGTTGAAAGAATGGTGAAGATGCCCGGACCCGCCGAGCCGACCCGCTACGAGCAGATCATGCGCCAACACTCCCGGCGCGCCGGGGACGCGGCGGCCATGTTCTGCGACGCCAGTCAGGCAGCGCGTGCGCTCGTCCCGGTGTCCAGTGACCATGAGCAGGTCATCCGGGATGTCGCCGCCGGTGTCGCCGCACCCGCGCTGGTCGGCGCTGTGGCGTGGATGCTGCGCGAAGCCGCTCGACGCGGTTTGGCGCGGCTGCGTTTCCTGTCCCGCGACGGGCAGATCTTCTACGAACTCACCCGGCGCCTCGCCTCGATCTCCGGCGTGGAACTCGACATCGAGTACGTCTATAGCAGCCGCCTGACATGGAGCCTGGCCGCCAGCGACCCCACCTGCCTCGACGAGGAAGCGTGGCTGTTCAACAGCTTCATGAAATCCAACGCCCACGACCTGTGCGCACGCCTGGGCCTTCCGCTCGACGATTACACACCGCTGCTCGCCGCCGCAGGGGTATCCCTGGATCCCGACTGCCGCGCCGATCAACCCCAACAAGCCGGCGCCATGCGGCAATTCCTCCGCACACCACAGATCATCGAAGTCGTCGCCGACCGCATCACCGAAACCCGCCGCCTCCTGGTCGACTACGCCAGCGAGCACGCACTCCTCGACGCCCGCACCGGCCTGGTGGACGCCGGATGGACCGGCCGCATGATCGACTCGCTGCTCCGCGCCTGCCGCACCCACACACAACAGCGGCCGCGCGCCCTGCTGTGGGGCTACGAACCACGCAAAGCCGCCCCAGACAACCTCGACCGGGTTGCCGCGTACATGTACAACACCGCCACCGGCAACGGCCTGCAATGGCGGGTACCCGACGCACCCTTCCTCATCGAAACGTTCTGCATGGGCGACCACGGAATCGTCACCGGCTACAGCAGAACCGCCGAAGGAATGGTCGAACCAGTCCTGCGAACCCCAGGCAATCCCGCGGCCGCAGCGTGGGGACTGCGCACCTATCGGTCGACCCTCTACGCCTTCGCCCAGCAGCTGACGAGCCTGCCGCAGGAGGATCTGCGCCCTCTGATCCACGAACTCATGGCCGCGTTCTGGTGCCACCCCTCACGCAGCGAAGCCGCAGCCTGGGGTGCCTATCCCTACGACAGCGACCCGGCGGGGACCGCGACGCGACCGCTGGCCACACCCCTCGATGAGCGCGAACCGGTCCGCGGAGACCGGGCCTGGATCTCGGGTGCGCTGGCGTTGAGCCCACCGACCATCCGTCAGCGGTACCTCGCCGATGCTTCCCTCGCTGAGGTGCTCGGAGTCCCCGCCCCAGACTAAAGAACTTTCAGGACGCTGCTGGAGCGGACACCGGAAGGTGTGTTCTGTCCTCAAGATGAGCGCCGGGTCGGACAGGGGCGAAGGCTTCTTCCGGCACTCGGCGCAGGAACTGTTTGAACTGTCGTGCCGAGCCCGGCCACGGGTTGGTGACCCGCCCGTTGGGGTGCTTGTACCAACTCGGCCCGGTCTGCGGCCACACGGTGTCGTCGATGGCGTGCTCGAGCCATTGCTGGTAGGACTGCATGGCGGTTGCGTCGACTTCGATTGCTGCGGCGCCGATGTGTTCGCGCCAGCGCAAACAGCGGATGATGTAGGTGATCTGGTGTTCCTTCATTGCTGGGTTGCTGCCTGCGGGGTTGAAGGTGTTCGGTCCGGCGATGAGGAAGGCGTTGGGAAACCCTCGCACTGCTAATCCGAGGTAGGCCGAGGCGCCCTCAGCCCAGTGCTCGTGCAGCAGTCGACCGTTGCGGCCGCGGACGGTGACCGGTACGAGGAACTCCGGTGCGCGGAAGCCGGTGGCGTAGATGACCACGTCGGCGCGGTGGTGGCCGCTGTCGGCTGTGTCGAGCCCGCTGGAGGTGAACCGGGTGATCGGGGCGGTGATGAGTTCGACGTCGGGCCGGGCCAGTGCTGGGTAGTAGTGGTTGTCGAGGATGAGGCGTTTGTGTCGGCGCTCACGGAAATCCCCCGGTGAGCTGGTTTCCGCTCACGTAATTCCTCAGGTTGCCGCTCACGTAATTCCCCAGTCTTGGTGAGTGCCTAGCGGCTGGTGCGGTCCTCGCAACAAGTTGGCTGCTCCCATCGGTTCGAGCGGTGGGAGCTTGGTTTGGCGAGGAGAACGTTCAGCGTGGTCGATGTGACCGAGATCTTGATCCACTGGCATGCGGGTAGGTCGCAGAGCCAGATCGCATCCAGCCTGGGGTTGGACCGTAAGACGGTGAAGAAGTATGTGGATCCGGCGGTCGCTGCAGGTTTGTCTCCGGGTGGGCCGGGGCTGTCGTCGGATGAGTGGGCGCAGCTGGTGCGGGAGTGGTTCCCGCACTTGGCTGACACGAGGTTGCGGCAGGTGACGTGGCCGGAGATCGAGAAGTATCGCGAGTTCATCGTGGCGATGCTCAAGGCCGGGGTGAGCAAGCAGACGATCTGGCAGCGGTTGCGCGATGAGGAAGGCTTGGTTGCCTCCTCGGCGTCGCTGAAGCGGTATATCGCAGCGAACCTGCCGGAAGAGGATCAGCGTGAGCGGGTGACGGTGCTGCGCGATGACCCGCCTCCGGGTGCCGAAGCCCAGATCGATTACGGGTATCTGGGTTCGTGGGTCGACCCGATCGGCGGCCGCAAGCGCCGGATCTGGGCATTCGTGATGGTGCTGGCGATGTCGCGGATGATGTTCGTGCGTCCGGTGGTGACGATGGACCAGCGGGCCTGGACCGAATGTCACGTGGAGGCGTTCGCGTTCTTCGGCGGTGTTCCGGCCCGATTGGTGCCGGACAACCTGCGCACCGGGGTGGCGCGACCGGACCTCGGGCCGGTCGGCGTCGGGAAAACGCATGTGGCACAGGGACTCGGGCATCTGGCCATCCGCCAGGGCGCCGAGGTCCGGTTCATGAAAACCAGCCGGCTGCTGGCCACCCTGGCCGGTGGTCACGCCGACCGCACCTGGGACAGACGGCTGCGCGAGTTCATCCGGCCCGCAGTGCTCATCCTCGACGACTTCGGCATGCGCGAGCTGACCGCGACCCAAGCCGACGACCTCTACGAACTGATCTCCGAACGCGCCGCCGCGGGAGGCTCGATGGTGCTGACCTCGAACAGATCGCCGGTCGATTGGTATCCACTGTTCCCCAACCCCGTCGTCGCCGAATCGCTACTGGACCGGCTGATCAACACCAGCCACCAAGTATTCATGAACGGACCGTCCTACCGACCCAACAAACGGCCCGCCACCACAGGCCAGCCACCGAAGGAGGCCATCGGGTAGAACATCAACCAGGACCCACCACCTGTCCGATTACTCGAGCAGACCAGCCGGGAATAACGTGAGCGCCCACAGTTTGCCGCCGATCGGGTGGCGGGGAGTGAGTTTCGCGCGCAGCACCGGATCGGGGATCTGCCGGTGCAGGTGCCAGCGGGCAAGGAGTTCGGCGGGGCGTGACGACCAGCCGCGGCGCATGATCGGAGCGAGCACGGCGTCCGCGCCGTGGTGCAGGGCGTGGCGGTAGAGGTGGTGTGCGCCTGGTAGGCGCAGCGCGGTGCGGGTCAGCGGCCCGAAGTCCGTGGCGGGTTTGGGCACCACCCACTGCGGAGTTCGCTGAAATACGCGCACGTACCGCGCGGTTTCCGCAACGGCGGGCAGGATCTGAGCGGCGCTGGATCCGGTGCCGATCACCGCGACATCGCGGCCGGACAGGTCGGTGTCGTGGTCCCAGCGGGCGGTGTGGAACACCGGCCCGGTGAACTGCGTCCGCCCAGGGTAGTCGGGGATGTTCGGTCGGTGCAGCTGCCCCACCGCGAAAACCACGACCTCGGCCACTATCTGCTGTCCGGATTCCGTGGTGAGCCGCCAGCGATCCCGGTCATCGAGGTAGGTCGCTTCGCTGATGGCGGTGCCCAGCCGCAGATGTGCGGTGAGCCCATGGTCGGTGGCGGCTTGGCGGAGGTAGTCGAGAGTTCGCCGCTGGCCGGGGTAGCGTGTGCGCCGGTTGCGGTAGGGCGCAAAGGAGAACGAGTACAGATGCGCGGGGACATCGCAGCTGCATCCCGGGTAGGTGTTGTCGCGCCAGACGCCGCCGACGTCGTCGGCTTTCTCGTAGATGGCGAAGCGGTCGATGCCCGCGCGCCGAAGCGCCACCCCCATGCCGATCCCACCGAAACCGGCACCGACGACAGCCACCTGTAGGTCCGCGCGTTCGTCGTCGGCCGGCGTCGCGGCGGAAACGAGCGATCCCATCAGGTCCTGTTTGGATGTGGTGTTCACTGGTTCACCACCCGATGAAACAGCGTTTCCCCGGGCAGTGGCGTGATGACGGCGGGCAGATCTATCAGTGCGTTCATGTGCAGGGGCGCATCCGGGTTGGACACGTCCATGCCGCTGTGGCGATAAAACTCGGTCAATCCAACTGTGTCGGTGTTGAATTGGCCGTACACCACGCTCGCTCCGGCTTGGCGGGCGATGGTGAGAGCGGGGCGCAGCAACGCGGTACCGATACCGCGGCGTCGCCAGGCGGGCTTGACTGCGACGGCGTGGATCTTCATCGTCGCTAACGCCGCGTGCAGGACAGTGGCGGGTCCCTGCGTCGTCATTTGTGCGCACAGAAAGAACGAGGGTCCGACTGACAGGCCGCCGATGGGATGGTCGGCGACGGCGACCAGCGCCATCGTTCGCGCGGCCAGCACCGTGGGAATGCCGCCGGGGACGGTGAGGCTGTTCAGCTTCTCCGCGGCGTAGCTGCGGGTCAGGCCGGTGGCGAGGATGCCGGCGTCGTCGACCTCGACGAGGTTGCGTCCGGCCGGGCGTGACTGCGGCACCCCGGCGAGGTGATGCCATCGGCTGAACTCATGCAGTTCTGCGCGGGACCCGGCGGGGCGGATCTGCACGGTGACGCGGGCAGGGGCGGCTTGGATAGAGGGGTTCATAAGTATCTCCCATCGGGGGTTGGCGAAGGCGTGAATCGGGCACACGGCATTAGGCCGTGGGCTATTCGGGCTGCCATATCGGCTGGTCGTCGTGGGTCGTGCTGATTCGGCCGAGTTGGACGTCGGCGAAGTGCAGGCCGAAGCCGAGGGTGCCGGGGGTGGTGAGTTGGTCGATGACGGCGCGGCTGGTTGTGACGGATTGGGCGGGGTCGTCATCGATGGCGGCGGTGAGTTCGGGGTGGGTGATCTGCAGGGGGGTTTGCATCGCGTCGCCGAACACGATCAACCGGTGCCCGGGTGAGGTGATCACGTAGCCGAGGTGTCCGAGGCTGTGGCCCGGCAGCGCCAGGGCGTGGACGCCGGGAAAGATTTCCTCCCCGTCGGTGATGGTGCGGACTTGGGCGGCGAAGACGTCGAGCATCTCGGCGCTGGCGCCGGTCGCGGCGGCGAAGGCTTTGCGCTGCCACTCGGTGTCGCCGACTAGGGCCGGGATGTCGGCGAAGGGACTGGACGTTGTGGCGGGAGCGGTTTGCCACAGCCACCCGATGTGGTCGAGATGCAGGTGGGTGATGGCGACGAGCTCGATATCGGCCAGGGTTTTGCCCGCGGCGGCGAGGCTGTCGAGCAGTTGCCCGCCGCGCATCAGCCCATACGGGGTGGGCACGGCCAGTGGACCGAAGCCGGCGTCGATGAGCATGGCGCGGTTGCCGTGCTCGACCAGCAGCGCGCCGACGCTGGCGACGAGGTAGCCGTCGTCGTTGATCAGATGCGGATTCGCGGCCCAGAGCTCGTCGTCGGAGTCCGGCAGCCACGCACGGGGTTCGAGCAGGGCAACGCCATCGGGGAGGTAGGTGATGCGGTGATCGCCGCGCTGATGGTGATGAACTGTGGCGGGTCGGGTGTAGTGGTCGAGGCTGACGGTCATGATCGGGTCTCCTGAGGTGAGGGTTCGAGGTGGTCGTGGCCGCCGCCGGGACGTGCCGTCCCGTCGGGCGGCCTGTCCGCGGGTTGGGGGCCGGGTGGGGTCGCGTCGGCCGGATGGCCGCGTCATGGCGCGAACCCAGCAGCGGGGGCGCCGGGCGGTTGCAGAGCCGCGGCGATGCGGGATTCGGCAGCAGGCACGGGGGTTCTCGCAGGGGGAAGATCGACGGCGGGCAGTGGAGGTCGGGGCCGCGTCCGGTCATGGATCGGGCCCAGCGGTCGGGTACGCCTGGCCCCCAGCGGTGTCCGCTGCGTCCACACCGGTTGCGCTGTCCCAGCTGTCGGTCGCGGCCTCCGGCATTGCGTCGGCGATCGCGGCGTCGAGCCCAGCTCCGATCTCGGGTTGGCCTCCGATGGCGGTGCCGAGGGCGTCGCGGGCGCGTTCGATCAGGTCTTTCGGTCTCGGGGGCCGCTCGATGTCACCGGCGTCGGTGGTGGTGTCGCCGTCGATGCGACGGAGGCTTCTCAGCGAGCGCCGGACACTATCGGCGATGGCCGGGCTGGTGTAGCTGCGCCAGTGGGTGTCGAGGTCATCGAGGCTGTAGTGCAGGTAACCCTCGACCCGCTGGGCGAGGTCCCTGGTCGCGGTGTCGAATGCTCGGGTGCGGGCCTCGGCGCCCAGGTCGATCGAGATGGCGGTGCGGTCGGCGCGGGTCCACAGCGCTTCCATGTTGCGCCGCAACTGTTGGGCGGCAGCCGGGTCCGGCTCGGCGTCGGCGGTCTCGATGCCGATGAGATGTTCGCGGGCGACGGTGATGGCAGCCATGTCGGTGAGCTGGCGCATGTCCTCGGCGACGCGGGAGGTGTTTCGCCGTCGGGGAGCCGGACGTGGTGTCGGCAGCAGGTGGTCGTCACTCCATGCACGGCCGGATTCGGCGAGCCGCCGCACGACTTCGACCCAGTCGGCGGGCACCCCTCGGTGGCGGGCTTGGATCTCCGCCAGCGCTCGTTGCCGATCGATCGCGGCCATCTGCTCGAACACCGACGTTGTCGCGGTGACTTCCGTGTCGGCGGTGTGGAGGGTGGTGCGTAGGTGGGTGGCGTCGGCGGCCAGGTCATGGATGCGCCTCAGCAGGGCCGCGTGTTCGGGTGGGATGTCCCCGCTGCGGGTGCTCGTTCGTGGGCGGGTCATTGTCCGTATCCCTCACCCAGTGAGGAGAACTGCGGCACGCCGATGTCACAGTCGGCCGCGGGGTCATACACCCACGCCTGAGTGCTGGCAGCGTGGCTGAACAGCGCTGTGAGCGGGTCGGTTTCCGTGTCGTGGACGGCTGCGCCAGGGCGAATCGCGGCGTCGACCGCAGCGTCGATGTCGGTGCCGGTGGTGCCAGCGGACTTGAACAGTGCAGGTGGGAGGGTCAGTCCCTCCGTGATCGCGGTGACCAGCTCCTCATGGGTGCACAACGCCGCCGCGGTGTCGATCCGGATTCCGGCGTTGTTCAACGCGGTGGCTTGCAACGCGTAGGAGCTGGTGTCAACTCGCGCGATCTGCTGCCAGCGCTGCACCACCTGCTCGGCAAGAAGACCGTCGACGGACATGATCGCCGCGTCAGCCCACTCCCCCGCGTCGTCCCACAGGGCACGACCTTCCTCGCGGGTGAGGCCCAGCAGGTTGGCCACCCCTGCGGTCCGGTAGCGCATAGCACGCAGATTTGCCTCGACCTCGGCAATGGTCGTGGTGTCGCTGTTCGGGGTGATCTGTTCGTAGGCGGCGTGCAGAGCGGTCCACGCGCCCAGGCGTTGCACGTCGGCGTAGAGGTCACCGAGGACGCGGCCCCAGTCGGTGGGTTCTGGCTCGCGGAGGTAGAGGTCGGCGCGCCAGTGGGTGCCGCGGTCGCCGCGTTCACGCACGTGCTCGATCCACACGCGTGGCGCACCACCGGCGTGGGCGGCGTCGATCAGTGCCTCACGCAGGATCGCGCGACCTTGGTAGTCCTCATACCAGGACTGCGGCGGGTTTTGTCCGGTCTTGTGCTGGCGTTCGGTGGCGGTGGCCACCATCCGGTTGAGGAACACCGTCTGGTTCTGCAGTGCTTTCAGTACCGCCGCCTGCTCCCGTGTCGGCGCCCTCACGACCCCGCCCCCAGGGTGAAGCCGCCGCCGAAGGCACGGAAGTCGGGTCCGAGTCCGAGCCGCTCGACCGGGGTATTCGCGTCGGGCGCCCCGAACCATGCGGCAGGAACGGGTTCGACTGGAAGGCCGGGGGTGTCGATGTGCTGGTCGGGGGTGCAGCGGTGCAGGGGCCCGTTGGCGGCGTCGAGGATGTAGCGCAGGTGCGGGTCGATGTGGCGGGTGAACAGTGTGCTCATCGCGGATTTGTCGGGCGCTACGCGGGCTGCTTCGAACACCCGGTGCAATCCCGCGAACCGCACCGAGACTGCGTGATGGGCCCACCACTTCCGGCACCAGGTGTATTGGCCTTCGCGGTTGTTGGCCGCGATCCGCACCGAGGTCACCGGCAGCAGCCACTGCTGCACGAACTCACTCCAGTGCTCGAACAGCGGCGGCGGCCCCTTCTGCTCGCCGTCGGACTTCTCCGCTGCCGGGGTGGGCTTGAAATAGCCGGTGGGGACCGGCTCGAAAGGTAGTCCGGGTGTGGCGATGTGGCTGGTGCGGGTGCAGCGGTGCAGGGGACCGTTGGCGGCGTCGAGGATGACCTTGAAGTGGGCGTCGACGTGGGAGAGCACGAAGGCGCTGAACCCGTTGCCGGTGCGGGCGCGCCTTTGCGCTTCGAACGCGGCGTGCAGATGCGCGATCCGTACCGCGACCGCCCGGTGGGCCCACCATCGTGGGCACCAGGTGTAGGTGTTTTCCCGGTTCGCTTCGGCCAGCCGGACGCTGACAAACGGCCACAACCACCTCTCGGCGAACTCGGTGAAATGCCGATACGACGGCGGCACCGGTTTGTTCGGCACGTTCTTGCCCGCCGCGGAGTTCCCCGTCGCCGGGGTTGGCGCGCTCATGAGCGTTCACCGCCGTCGGCCGGATCCTCGGGATCAATGGCTGGCGCTGTGCTGTGGTCGGCGGCTTTCTGGAACCGTTCGAGCGATTTCCGGATCAGGGGCGCGTATTCGGTGTCCGACCACCAGATCTTTCGCACCACGACCGGTCCGTGGTTCGGAAGCCGCACCAGGGCGCGATCTTTGGGCAGCGCGGCGAGCAGCGCGGTGTCGAGGATGGGTTCGGCGCGCCAGGACACCGTGCGGTTGGTGCCTTGGGGGCCGTGGCTGCGGGAGCGATCGGCGACGTCGTGCGGTCCGGTCATCGCTGACCAGTGCTCCAGATAGTCGGTCGCGGCGATCCCGCCGCCGTAGACCTCGATGGATTGGGCGCGCATCGTTTTCAATCCGTTCGCGCCCCAGAGGTCTTCACCCTGTTCGAGGACCTGAAGGATGGTCATCAGCACGATCCCGCACCCGCCGGCGTAGGTGTAGTACGAGGGCAGTTCGGCGATGCGGGCGCAGTTGGCGGCCTCGTCCAGCACCGCCAGCAGCGGTACCGCTAACCGCCCGTCCGGCCGCGCCCGTGCGGCGTCCAGCGCGGCTTCCAAGATCTGCCCGACCAGTGCGGAGGTGAGAGGTGTGGCGCCGTCGGGGCCGGCCATCGACAGCGCGTACAACGTGTCGGTCGATTCCACGAACCGCGCGGGTTGGAACTGCGGCAGCTGATGGGTCTGGTCTTGTTCGGTCCGGTCGATGACGAGTTCGGTTTCGCGGGTCTTCTGGTCGGTGGCCTCCCGGACCGCCAGCCGCACTCGCCGCGGTGGGGTGACCATCCGGGCGTAGCCCTCGTCGGTGAGCACGTTCAGGAAGCGGCGGGCCATGTCGAACAGGCCGTCGCGTTGGCGGCTGTAGAGCGCTTGGGATTCGAGGATGCGTTCGGCGGAGCGGTGGTGCTTGTAGTGGCGCAGGATCAGCGCCGGGGTCTGGTCCTGATCGCGGCCGAGCCACTCGGCCACATGCAGCAGATCTCCCCCTGCGCAGGCCGCGGCGTACAGATACAGCGCCAGCAGTTCCTGGGCGCCGCCGTCGAAGTAGGAGTCGACCTTGGCGTTGGCGGCTTGGGCCGCCGAGCCGGAGGCGGCGGAGACGAAGAACCCGGCGAGTTTCCGTGCCTTGGGCAGGGTGGTGACCTGGGCGAGCAGGTCGACCCAGAACCCGCATTCCACTTTGCCGGTGACTGCTTGCAGGTCGCACAACCAGATCTGGCCACGCTGTTCACGCCCGTACACGGTGTGCCGATAGAGGTCGGGCTTGTTGCTGGTGGCCAAGCATGGACCCCACGCTGAGAGCACGGCCGGGATCGCCCACGCCATGGTCTTGCCGGTGCGGGTGCCCGCGGCGATCGTCACCCCCAGCTCGGCGGGCACGAAGAGTTGCACCCCGCCGATGACGGTTTTACCCAGCGGTGGTCCTTTGAGGGCTTGGATGTGCGGGGGCGCGTCGCGCAGCAGCCGCTTGTTGGCGCGCAGGATGTCCCGCGCCCGCGCCATCCGAATGTCGCGGGGGCGTTGCATGGTGCGGGCGGCGGCGTCGATCTCGCTGCCCGATGCGAGTGTCCGCCAGCCGAACACTGCCAGCCCGCTGCCGGCGAGCAAGTAGACGACGCCGATGAGGCTGGCTTGCCACGGCCAGGGGTGTTTCCCGGTGGCGATTTCCAACAGGGCTGCGACGGGGTGGCGGGTGACGGGCAATCCGGCCCAGCGGCTGCCCAGGCTCAGCGCTGACCACGCTGCCAGCGCGATCAGCACCACTACGAGAAGCAGCAGCAACAGGGTGGTTTCCTCGCCGAGTCCGCGTTTGGTGCGGCGGCGGGTTTCCCGAGTCGAGAACATGATTCAGTCCTTCCGAGGGATGCGCATGTCCGTGTCGCGGGGGGTGTTCAGGCCGTCAGGTCGGCGTTCACGCCGGTCTCGTGCGAGGTCACGACCGGGTGGCCCTCGAGGTCGTCGGTGGGGCTCCACTCGCTGAACTGGGTCTCGGGCAGCGCGGCGTCGATGGCCGCGCCGATCTCCGCGCCGTCCCCGTGTTCGAGCCCCGTGAGTGGGTCCGGCAGCGCGAGTTGTCCGAGGCTCGCCGGATCATGGGAGTAGATGCCTGCCAGTCCCGCGTGGTAGGCGGCCTCGATGTCGGCCGGTGATGCTGCGGCGTCCGCGGCGGTGACGCGGGCCGTGCGGGCGGCATCCAGCAGGGATTCCAGCCGCTCGAGGTGAGCTTGATACCGCTCAGCCGCGGTCGGCCACGCATCCGACAAGTGGGTGTGTTCGGCGGTCGCGTCCTGCAGTTGCCGCAAGGCCGCGTGTTGGCGGGTCAGGCGTTCGTCTCGGCCGATGTCGCGGTCTGCGGCTGCTTCCTCGGCTTCCAGGAGTTGGTCGGTTTCGGTGATGATCGCGTCGACTTCGGCGAGGCTGGCCAGTGCCGGGCCGCGGCCGCCGAGGGCACGGTCGAGCACGCTGGTGCGCTCGGTGTGCCGTGCGGGTGAGTGGCCCGGTGGCTGCCAGCGGGCGGCGTCTTGTTCGGAGCCGGTGGTGGTTGTTTCGATGTGGCCGGTGATTTCCGCAGCTTGGCGCAGTGTGCGCCACACCATCGGGTCGACGTCGAGGTCTCCGGCGCGCTTGGCGTGGGTGATTTGGTTGTAGGCGACCCGGGTGAATTCCGGCCGCGTCTCCCATCCGGCGACTGCGGCTTGCAGTTGCCCCCACAGGCGGCGGTGCTCGGGTGCTTCGTGGCGGCCCCACTGTGCGGCCAATTCGTCAGCCCAGGCGCTGAATTGCTGCTGTTGCTCAAGTGTTTCGCCGTGTGGGGCGATCAACCGCAGTTGGTAGTAGTGGGTGAAATCCGCCCGGATCTGGGCCTCGGTGTCGGTGGCGGCGTCGCGGTAGTAGCCCGGGTCGGTGGTGCCGTAGCGCGGATCGGGCCAGCTCATCGCCGCACCCGCAGATCAGCGTTGCGGACCGGTCGGAGCTGTTGCGGCGCAGGAGGATGAAAGGTGGTGTCGGACATCGATGACCTCCGGTGAAGGAAGGCGTGGACCGCGTTGCGTCCTGTGACGGCCTTTTCGCGGTGTGGATGTCCCCTGGCAGTTCGGTTCGAACGTCCTGGTCAGTACCCGGTGACCAGTACGTCGACGAGAAAACGCGGGCAACGTATTCGTCAGTTCAATCGGTCGTGGGTGGGCGTGCTCCCTTCTCTGTGACGGCTCGAGCAGGCTCGGCTAGTACGGGTCGATTCCCAGCTCGGTCGGCCCGCGGTAGCCACCGACGTGATGGGAGGGATCGGGCTCGGTATCCCAGGCGTGTTGGCCGGTGGCAACGGCGGCGTCGACGGCCGCGGTGATTGCGGCTGCGGCGCCGGGGTCTGTGTCGGCGTGCTCGTTGTGGAGGGCGGCGTCGACGAACCGGGCGCGCAGTGACGCGGCCGCGGTGTTGATCATCTGTTGCGGTGTCGGTGGCGTGACTTCGGCGCCAGCGGTGGGGGTGCCGGTATCGGGGTCGGTGGGAACGTAGGGCGGTATCGCCAAGTCGGGGCTCGGGGCTGCGTAGGCGTTCCATGCGGCCACCAAATCCAGCTCGGTGTAGGTTTCCAGGTGCACCGCGTGCCCGCGGCGCGCGCCTTCCGCGGCCGGGCCCCAGAACGTGTCGGCTTCGGTGGCGGTGAACTGCGCGGCGTGGGCCAAAGCGGTGACTCGTTGGTGATACAGCTGCATGTTGCGGGCGAATTGCGCGGCGGCGGCCGGGTTGGTGCCGAAACTCCACCGCCCGGTAGCGATCCGGTCGGCGCGGGCGGCGGCGAGCGCGGCCATCCGCTCGAGATGCCACAGATCCAGGCTGAGCATGTCGATGTAGAAGTCCTGGGCGGCGTTGTCGCGCATCGGGTTTTGCCGCACGCCGGCCTCCACGCGGGGGCGGGTGCTGTGGCGCCCGAGTTCGCGGGCGTCGGCGATCCATGCCGCCTCGATGCCTGCGGTCAGCGCGGTTTGTTCGGCCTGCTCGAGTTGGGCTTCCAGGCCGTCCAGATGTGCTTGCCACGCGGTTTGCTGGTCGCCGTCGCTGGTGAGCGCTTCGAACTTCTCCCACCCTGCATCGGTGATGCGGGTGTGTTCGGCGGCCAGCAGCCGAATTCGCATCAACAGCTGCGCCTGCCACTGCGCCACCGTCTGCGCGGGCGAGAATTCTGATTCTGGCGTGGTCATCGTCGTGCCGGCCTCACCAGTCGGCCCCGAGCGCCGACCCGGTTTCCGGTGGCCGGATGTCGGGTTCGCCCGCGGGTTCGCTGGCCCACCCTACGGTCAGGTCTCGTGACAGCGCAGCATCGACTGCCGCGCCGATCCCGGCCTCGGTGGCCACTTCACTAGGAGTGGTGGTCGACAGCGCTTCGGTGGCGCGCTCGATGAGCAACTGCGGAGCTGGCGGGGCGGTATCCGGTTCCGGGTCTGCCACTTGGCTGACCGCGAGGGTGGCGCGTGCTCGGCGGACGTCGTGTTCGATGCCGCGCCAGGCGTAGGTGCGCCAGCGCTCCAGTAAGGCGGTGTCGTCGTAGCCGCGCACTGTCACCGACACCAGCTTCAACCAGCCGGCGTCGTCGCGGTCCCACAGCTGCGCGCGTTCCTCGGCGCTCAACTCGATGGCATGCGCGGTTTCGTTGGCTCTCGTCCATAGCGCGGCCATGTTGCGGTCGAACTGTTCGCGTGCGGCGGGGTCGTCGGTCACGGTGTCGTCGAGTCCGCGCAGCCGGTGTTCGACGCTGATGGCGGCCATGTGCTCGAGTTGCCAGATATCCGCGGCGATGCCTTCGACCATGTGCGCGCGCACCGGGTCTTCGCTACGGCGCATGGTGGGTGGGGAGTGCACGCTGTCGCCCCAACGTTGGCCGCGTTGTCCGGCGGCGCGGGCTGCGGTGATCGCGGAATCGGACAGGCCGACGGCGGCGGCGTGGAGTTCGATCTCGCTGCGGTCGGCGTCAAGGGCGCGCAGGTGGGTGCGCCAGGTTTGTATCGGGATCTCCCCGGTGCCGTAGTGCGGCTGGTAGATGGGATACCCCTGGCGCAGGACGCGGGTGTGGTCAGCGGCGGTGTTCTGGATGCGTTCGAGCAGCCGCAGCTTCCAGCTCGGCAACCCCTCCAGCTCGGGTGATGGTTGACTCACGGGCATAAGTCCTTTCTTCGAGATGCCTGGTATGACGGCTTTGGGTCCGTACGGGGCATAGGTCATGGCTCGGGTCCTGGGCCGAGTTCCTGCCGCGAACCGGCCGCGTCGAGCGCGTCCTCGCCGGAGTCGGGTCTGGCCCTGGGGGTGTCGGTCAGACCGGCGGCGTCGATCGCGGCGGTGATGTCGGCGGCGGGATCCGGGTCGCGGTCCGGGTCGACGATGAGTGCGGTGGGGATGCGGTCGGCGGTGGTGAGAGCGGCGGCGGCGTGTTCGACCATGCGGTCGGGCGAGTCCGGCATCTGGGTGGCGATGTCGTCGGGGGTGATTCCGGCGGCTTGCAGCACCATGACCGGCATCGCCGCGGCGGTGAAGTCCGCGCCGGCCAGCTGGCTCCACCGCTGCGCAAGCTGGTGGTCGGCCTGTCCGCGCAGTTGGTCGGCCACCGTCGTGGCCCAATGCCGGTACCCGCGCTGCCACACCTGGTGGCGTTCCTCTTGGCTCAATCCCAGCGCGTGCGAGACCGCGCCGAGGCGCTGCCAGGTCATGCCCATCACCCGCCGAAACCGCGCCACCGCATCTCCTTCGAGGCCGACACGACGCGGGTAGGCGGCGCCGACACCGGCCATGTCCTGCAATCCGTGTATCTCCCGGCGCAGCGCTGTGATCAGCGCGTGCCGCTCTACATGGCCTGAACCGAGGAGGACTTGTCCGGGCTGCCAGCGGCTGCCGCGTTCCCCGGCTGCGCGGGCGTAGTCGATCCACGCCTTTGGCACCCCGACCGCCAACGCGACCGTCTCGCATTGTTCGCGGGAGCGCTGCCCGATCCGTACCTGCTCGACCACCTCCGGTGGCGGGTTGGTGTGACCGGCATTGTGAGCGCGCTCGAGCAGTTGCTGGCTGTCGTAGGCGAGGTTCTGCACCGCCTTCAGCAGGCGCGCCTGCAACGGGGTCGGGGTGTCCATCTCACCGGCCTCCGCCCCGCCGCGGCGCTGCCGCAATGCTTCGGCTGGTCATAGCTCCTGCCCCAGGTCGGGGGTTCGGGGCATCGCAGCAGTGGACAGTTCGGTCTCGATCTCGAAATCCGTTGCTGGGGTCGAGCTGTCGCCGGTGAGTCCGGCCGCGTCGACCGCGTTGCCGATCACCGATCCTCCATCGGACACGGTGTCCGGCTCGCTTACGAGATCGGCGAACTCGTGGGTGAGGTGCGTGGCCAGCGATAGCTCTTCGGTCAGCCCGATGACGTCCTCGATCGCCACCCGCGGCGACCGGTGGGCCGCGCTCGAAGGGAAGTCGATGTCCTCGACGAGGGCGGCGTCGATGATGAAAGGGCCGCTATCGAGCGCCAACGGTGACATCTGATGCGCGCTACCCTGCGCGGGGTCGATGTCCTCGACGAGGGCGGCGTCGATGATGGTGGAAGGATCACTGCCGGTGTCTTCGGTGAACCGCTCGGCGAACGCCTCTGCCTCGTCGGCGTGCTGCGGCGAGAGATCTTCCGCGCCCTTGGCGGCAGCGAACGCGGCGGCCGAGGCCATCGCTTCCCCCGTGTCACCGTGTGCGCTCAAAGTGTCGCTGAAACCGGCCGCGCGGTGGCGGATGTCGATGAGCAGCTTCTTGTATTTGATATCGAGGTCGTGAAGCTCGTCGGCGCGAGTCTCCCGATTCTTGTAGGCGGTGATCTTCGCGTTGTGAAGTTCCCGGCTTTGTCTGCGTTCGAGCGAGCCCGCCATATTTCGCCGCGTCAGATCGGCATCGGCGCGTTCGATCTGCCGCTGCTTCTGCCGCTGCTCGAGCGTGTGCTGCTGACCGCCGCGCTCGATCCGGGCACGGACTTCCTCAACCCTGGCGGTGTTCAGGTCGCGCGCGTGACCTGCCGCTTCGACAGCGGTGCGCACGCGCACCCAATGCTCGACCGACGAGCGATACTCTTTCGCATCGGCGTGCTGGATCCGCTGCTCGGATTCCGCTTTCGACCGGGCGTGTCCGCTCTGGCCGCGCATCAGCGCGGCGGTGGTGTGCGCCGTCTGCAACGCTTGGACGAAACCCTGACGTACCGCCTGGCTGGATTCCTCGACCGGATCGCCGCTCACGATGTCACCTCCAATCCCGACAGCAACCAGGCCGAACCGGCTGTGGTGCGGGTGGCGTGGGCGTAGACGGCCCACCGGATCGGCGGCTGACCGGTCGGCTGGAGTTCGACGGCCAACACCCGGTGCGCGGAGGTGGCGGTGTCGGCGGGGTGGTCGTCGCTGGTCACCCGGGCCGTGGTGGTGAGGGTGGTGGCGTCGGTGCGCCACTGCTGCCACTGCGTCGCGGTCACCGGTGACCACACCAGCGCTGCGGGCTCGGCGGGCTCGGCGAACCCGGGATCCAGCAGTGCGCGCGCCGCTCGCAACGCTGCCCGCTGGTCGACCTGCTCGCTCGGGCGATAACCGAACACCGCCTCGACCGCCGCGGCCAATACCTGCTCGATCGAACAGGGGTCCACCGCGCTGAAGGGACGCGCAAAACGCGTTGTGCGGCAGTGTGGTTCACTGCTGGGGTCTGGCGGCGTTGTGGCGCTCGCACCGCATCCCGCGGCGACAAGGATCGCGGTGAGGGCGATGAGCCGTGTCGGTGTGTTCGTGCGGGTGTTCATGGTTCATGCCCCGGCTCTTGCGGTGAGGGTGCAGCGCCGGGCTCGGGTTCGGTGCTCCACTCGAGCTCGTCGGGCAGGGCGGCGATGACCGCCGCATCGTCGGGTTCGGCACGTGTCGCGTGCCCGACGCCGTCGTCTGCGGTGTTGTGCCACCAGTGGTGGATCGCGTGCTGGATCAACTGCTGAGGTCGCGGCGGCAACCTGTCGGCGTACAGGACCTGATCGTGGGAGCGGTCGATGCTGTCGCGGAGGTTGTCGACGACGTCGCGTGCTTCCCGCTCGATGCCCGGCCAGGCGTGGGTGAGCCATCGCTCCTCGAGGGTGTCCTCGTCGTAGGTGTGGACCGTGGCGGTGAGCAACGCATCCCACCCACGGGCGTTTCGGTCCCACAACTGGCCGCGTTCGCTGTCGAGGAGGTCGACCGCGACTGCGAGCTGGCACGCGCGTTGCCATATCGCGGTCATGTTGTTGTGGAATTGGCTGGCCAGGAGGGGGTCAGGCTCGGAATGGATGCCTTGGGCGGCGAGCCGGGCGCGGCGCGCGGCCGTGAGCGCGGCCATGTGTTCCAGTTGCCACACATCGTCGGCGAGTGTGTTGAGGACCCAGGCTCGGCGGGCTTCCGGCCCGCGCGGCGGGCGTGGTGGCGCGGGGTCGCGTTCGGCCCAGCGCACCCCGTGGCGCCCCAGCGTCCGGGCGGCCTCGATCCACTGCGGCGGGACTTCCTCCGCGCGGGCGTGGATTTCGGCGTCACCGCGGATCGCGTCCAAGGTCCGCAATCGGCTATGCCAGCTCTGGATCTGGAACTCACTATCGTTGCCGGAGGTGTAGGTCGGGTAGCCGCGACGCAGCAGATGCGCGCGTTCCACCGACAGCTCCTGGATGTTCTCCAGCAGCCGCACCTTCCACGGCGGCAACACCTCCCACGGCAGCAGCCCTGCCCCGGTCACCGCCGAACCTCCGCCCGGTGGGCGAACCTGCGCAGGTGAACGATGTGCCGGTTCATGAGAGCTTCCTCATCCGCGGCCGGAAAGCAGCCGCTCACCGGGACACGGCTTCGGCGGCGCGTAATGATCAGTGAGTGGGTGCGATTACGCATTTCGTTCTCCTGGAGATGGGCTGGTGTAGCGGCGCACGTCCATGCGTTCGCCCTCCCACGCGCTCAGCGGAGTGAGGGTGACGGTCTGCCCGGTTTGCGGGGCGTGCAGCAGCAGCTCGCGGCCCTGGGCGTCGCGGCCGTAGTAGATGCCGACGTGATGGGAATCCGTATCGCCCGGGGCGGTGAAGAAGATCAGGTCCCCCGGTGCCCGCTGCGCGAATGGCACTATCTGCGAGGACGGGTGGTCTTGCTGGGCTTGGGTGTAGTGCGGCAAGCGGATCCGGCCCCCGGAGGCGTGGTAGACGGCGTAGAGGGTCAGCCCGGAGCAGTCGAACCCGCCGCCGGTCGGACCGTTCGCATCGCCGCCGCCCCACACGTAGGGTGTGCCGATCCAACGCTGGCCGTGCTCGATCACCGCCCTGCCGAACGCACTCACTTCCGCAGGTAGCGGCACACCGGAGGTCCCCGGCCCGCACCCGGTCGCCTGGGATCCGCGCTGTAGACGGGGCATCGATGCGGGGTCGAGGTCGGCGAACATCGCATACAGTCGCCGCGCCAATTCCAGTTGCCCGGAGTATGCGTTGGGTGCGGAGCGTTCGATCGCTTGGGCCAACTCGGCCGGGGACATCTGCTCTGCGGCGGCTCCCAAGTGGGCGGCGTGGTCGTAGAACCAGTTGATCTGATAGATCGGGTCCATCAATGTCGCGATGCCGACCGAACCCCAGACGCTGGCGCGCATCTGGTGCGGGCCGACCGAGTCGTGGTCGTAGCCGAGACCGTCGTTGCTGTAGTTCAACGATTCGGGCACCACGGGATTCGCCAGGTTCCGGAAGCTCGATTCGGTGGCTTGAGCGGCCAGTTCGGCGAGGATCACGTTCTGCGGCATGCCGCGCTGTCTGCCGATCGCGACTCCGTTGCGCGCCAGCTGCAACTGCGCCTCCGACAACCCCGCCAGCGTCCTGCCGGTCGGGCCGCTCGCCCCGCCCGCTGCCCCCGACGACAACGGTGTCGAACACGAGGTCGCTTGCTCGGCACCCAGGATCACCAAGATCAGTAGGAGCAGCGCGACGGGGAGTCCGAGTGCGGTCGCTGTCACGGATTTCGATGCGGTGTCCATCAGCGCTCACCTGCTCGCCTCCTCTGCGCCGGGAAGGTTGTCGAAACGTCGGTTGGTGTTGTGGACGTCCGCAGCCCGTTCGGTCGGGGTGAACACCATCCGGAACGGGATCCCTGGCTCGTTCGCCTCACCGGTCTTCAGCAGGAAACAGCCAGTGCCGGGCGGTGTTTCACGCTGGGCGGGATCCAAATCGTCGTCGCTGGGCGGCCGCGGCGCGGCCCAAGAGGTGATCAGAAGCTTCTCGGTGTCGGTGATGCCGACCGCGTTGCGGATGCGGTTGATCTCTTCCGGCCCGACCGGCCCGATCAGCTTCGCTCGCGCCCGTTCGAAGAACCCGAGGGCTTTCGCCTGCGCGGCGGCGGAGTCGAACGCGGCGAGGTCTTTGATGGTGTGGCTGCACATGATCAACCCCGTGCCCAGCGTCCGGTTCAGCCGGGTGAGGGCGTCGACGCGGTCGACCATGAACTCCCCTACCCCGAGGACGCGCCAGATCTCGTCCATGACGACCTCGAACGTGCGTGGCGGCGCGAGACCGGCGTCGGCGAGGGCGTGGGCGGCGGCGACCGCGCCGAAGCCTTCGCTCCAGCAGACCATCAACACCGCGGCCAGTAGTTTGGTGTCGCCTTCGGGGATGCGGGAGACGTCCACGCACACCGCCGGACTGCCGAGGTCGAGCCGGGTGCTGGTGGGTCCGTTGAAGATCGCCCCGAATGGGCCCTCCACCAGTGCCCGCAATGAGCGGCGCAGGGTTTTGGTGCTGGCGCGGTAGGCGGTCTCGTCGTCCTCTTCGGCGAACTGGCGCAGTTGTTCAGCACCGCCGGAGATCACGTCGAGGAGGTCCGACAGCTGGGGCGGGCGCTGATAGGTGAAGCCGCCGGTGGGGCTGTAGAGCTGGCGCAGTCCGGCGGCGAGCAGCACTTCTTCGTAGTCGGCGATCCGGGAGCCACGCACGAGTTCGACGAGTCCGGCGACGATGTTGACTTGGCCGGCTTCCACGCGCGCGGCGACTTGGCGACGCTGGTCTGGGTCGGTGAGCTGTTCGACCACGGCGCCGAGGGCGCCGACGTCGAGGGGATTCACGGTGCCGTGGCCATAGCCGAGGTCGACGACCTGCCCCTCCAACTGTTCGACGAGGTCGCGGTAGTCGGGTTTGGTATCGCCCATGCACAGCACGGTTTCTCCGGCCGCGACCGCGCCGGTGACCAACCGCCGGATCAGCGAGGACTTCCCGAAGCCGTTGAGTGCCAGCACGAACGCGATCGGCGCGGTGATGAACCCTTTGAGAAACCAGGACATCGGATCGAAGTGGACGGGTGTGCCGGTGATGTAGTGCGCTCCGATCGGGGTGCCGACGGTGGGAGCGCTAGCTCCGACGGCGAACGGCCACAATCCCGCAACCTGCACGGTGGTCGCGCGCCATTCCGGGTTGGTGGCCACGACGGCCGCGCGGCCGCCGCCGAGCCCGCGATAGCCGCGGTCGGACAGATTCGCCAGCGGCCATCGGTTGAAGCCATCCCTGCCGCGGTCTTCCGCGCGGCGTGCGGCGGTGGCGCGTCGATGATCATCGCTCGATATCGCCCACCGGGCCCGCCAACCGCGCAGGCCGGGCTGGGCGGCAGCCGCCTCCGTCGCGGCGCGCGCCGAGGCGGAGAGCACCCGCACACCGGCGACGGTTTCGGTACGGGCGGGCCGTGGCGTTCTCTGACTACGGGGCTTGGTCATGCCGACACCCGCTTGGAGATCGAGGTGTGCTCGGGCAGGATCAGTCCGATTCCCAAGCTGGCGGCGAAGGCGGCGGCTTGGGTGCCGTAGCAGCGGCGCACACTCAACCGGGACGCTGCGGCCATCCCCTTGACCGAGGCTTCGATCCCGGGCAGGTCACCGTCGAGGTGATCGGTGACCGTCACCAGCACCCCGAACCGTGTCAGCCCGGCGCCGCGTGCTTGTTCCTCGCGCGCGGCTTGGGTGTTGCCCACCCGGATCCGCGCCGACGCCGAGGCGATGCCGCGTTCGGTCTGCTCGGCCGCGACAGCGTCACGGAAATCGGAGTCGACAAGGGTGGTGGCCTCCGCCGCGCTGTGCAGCCGATACACGATCGCCACACGCTTACGCGGCACATCCGCGCGTGGGCGCAGCAACTCCTCGAGTACGGTCTCCATCACCGCCCCGCGCGGAGCCGCATCCATCTCCCACGTGATCGACCGCGCACCGTCGTGGACGTAGTGATCCCAGCGATCCTGATGCGCGACCGGGCCGACCGAATCCCACGACTGCGTGCTGGTGATCTCTGAGCCTGCGGTTTCGACGTCGCGTTGTGCGGCGAGGTCGTAGCGGCTACGTACCAGCCCGAGGATTTCCCATGCCTGTAACGGGGTCGCGGGAAGCCCCGCGCGGGCGAGTTGGGAGAGCACGCCTTGCAGGCGTTGACCGATCTCACGGGCCTGCTCGGCGTCGTCGCGACGGCCCTTGCCGATCGCGCGGTAGGTGATCGAAATCCGGGCTTCGATGCGCACCCCGACCCCGCCGATATCGGCGGCGGCTTCCCGCATCACCGACTGCGCGAACTCCGGCGCGCTCGGGCGGACCAAGCGGGCGACCTCCCGCGCCTGCTTGAGGCGGGTTTCGACCACGTTCTCGAGCACCGAGCACACCGCGACCACTTCCCCACCCCGGCTCTGGGTCGCCAAGAACTGGCCGTACCCTTCGACCCAGGCGTCGATCTGGGCTTGGTCGACCAATTCCTTACCGCGCGGAATCACCTTCAACACCACCGTGTAGTGGTCGCTGCGACGGATATGGACCATCGCGAACCGGTGCCCGCCCGCCGTCTCGTACTCACTGAGCCGCGAATCCGCCAACAACCCGGGAAGTTTCGCGATTCCGGGGATGCGGGAGAATCGTCCGGCGCGGTAGAGGTGCTCGCCGCGGGCGTGGGCTGCGGCGAACTGCAGCCGCAACAACGCGAGCTCCCAGCCGGTGCGGCCGTTACGGGTGACCGCCAGCGGGGTGAACACCACCGTGCTGCCGAGGATCAGCACACCGGCCGCCAGCAGGGATCGGGTGATCAAGAACCCGACCATCACCATGATGATCAGCCCGAGCCCGAGCATCGACACGCCCCAGGTCAGACCGAAGAACCCGGCGGAACGCGGACGCTCCCAGCGGCCATACATGCGTGCAGTCATCGACGCACCTCCCCCGGTCCCAAAGCATCCGGGTCCAAACTTGTCGCGGCTGCCTCGCGGGTCTGACTTTCGATCGCCGACATGGTCTGCTGTGCGGCGTCTTTGACCATCTGCGCGCCCACCACCGCCGCACCAGCCACACCACCGCCCGCGGCACCGGCCGCCTCACTGCCGCCGCTACCCGCTGCGGACCCCGACGGCGGCTTGCCTGCTCCGGGACCGGTAGGACGCGCACCGCCGCTGCCGCCGACCGGACCTCCGCTTTTTCCGCCGCCCGTCCCAGCGCTGGTCGTGGCGGGGCTTCCGGCGCCGCCGCCAGGCATCGGACGGCCACCACCCCCGCCTCCGCCCCCTCCGGCTGGACTTCCAGCCATAGATGAGCCGGGGCCCCCACCACCAGGCGCGTTCTCACCCTCGCTGAGCTTGCGGGCACTCGACCGTTCCCCGACCGCCGCCATAGCGATCCCGGCCGCACCGCCGGCCACAACAGCAGCCGCACCGCCTCCGCCACCGAGTGTCGCGACGGCGGGGGCGACCAACCGAATCAGCGCGGGCAGGACAATCACTGTCATGACCAGCAGGATCAAGCCGAGCAGCACCAACTGCGGGTCCTGCTGATCGCGCCCCGCCACCGTAAAGGCGATCGCATAAACCAAGGCCCCCACCGGTTTCCACAGCACAAAGGCCAGTGACCAGCTCAGCAGGCGCTTGTATGCCTGGGAACCCGGCCCGGTACCCGAGGCGGCTGCCGCGAGCGGCAGCACCGCCACGACCACGATCAGCAGCGCTTGCCGGAGAACCAGCATCACCAGCTGGATGAGCATGCTGATGATCCCGAGCAGGAACAGCACAAGATAGGTCCCGGCACCCAGTCCGGAGTTCGTCTCGAACTCGAACTCGGCCACTTCGGCGACGATCTTGTGTGCGTCTCCTCTGGAAGCGTCGAACAGCACCCACTCCGCGAAGGCATCACCGGCACGAGTTCCAGTGGCGATGATCGCCGCGAAGGCCATCGAGGCGAACACCGCACGCGCCAACATCAAGAAGGTTTCCTGTGCCTCGCCCGCGACCCCGCCGCGTTTGGCCAGCGCCAGTCGGGCCGCGGCGAAGATGATCCCGCAGGTGAGCAGCAGCACCTGCAGCCCACTGGTGTATTCCCGGATCCCCGACAACGCCGGTCCCAATCCCCCGCGTTCGTCTGCCAGTTGCGGAGACGGCAGCGCTGTCCACCACGTCATGACAAATCGCAGAAGCGCGCCGAAACTTTCCCCCAGTTGCGACGTCAGGTCGTCGAGAACCGAACCAGCGGCCTTGGAAGCGGCTTGCCCGACTTGTTCGCATGCCTGCTGGGGTCCTAACGGTATATCGCAAAGGTCCGACGGCGGCAGCGGCGGCAACTGCGCACGCCACGGCTCCGAGGAGGCTGTTGCTTGCGCGAAGAAGCTTTCGGTCACGGTGCGGCCTTCCATGACCCGAAACCGGTCAGTGTGGATGTCGACGTGCCCGGACCCCACAGTGCTTCGATGTCCTCGGGTACACGGACTCGCCAATCTCCGTCGATCCAGACCATCGGCCAGGTCGACACGGTGTAGCCCAAATCATCGTGGGCGGCGAACTGCACGATGGCCAGGTCATCGCGGTAGCCGGGCTGGATTCGCACTCCGTCGGGGACCACGACGTAGCGCGCGGCGCCCGGAGTGCGCTGGCGTGAGCGGGCGAAGCGATCGGTGAGTGCCTGGCCTCCGCCGTAGTAGCGTTCGCGCACCACCTGCTGCCACACCCCGTCCGGGGCGGCCAGAACACGCGCAAGGGCATCTGCGGCGGCCAACGCTGCGCCTTGGGGTGTGCGAGCGAATCCGGTGGCGATGCCGTGTTGGATGCGGGCGGGTCCGTCGCTGCCCGACACCGGCAGCGCGGCGCCACCCCAGCCGCGCTGCCATCGCATCTGTGCGGGCGAGGTGGTCAGATAGTCCGGCCGGGTAGGGTCCGGGCGGGTGCTCGGATCCTGGGGAAGGGCTGAACCGGCGTCCTCGCCGGTGACTTCCAGTCGGTTGCCGAACAGATCGGTGGTCGGCGGCAGTGCCGGTGGGGACGGCGGCTGGTCGGGAAACGTTCGGGTGGTCGGGGCGCTCGAATGGCCGGGATCGACGGAGCGGTCGGGGGCCCTGTTGTCGTTGGTGACGGTCAGTACGAACACCGCGATGACGACGGCGGTGATGCTGGCGAGCAGGATGGTCAGCAGGCGATGGGAGTTCATGGATATCGGGTCTCTTCTCAGCGCGGCGTGAGTGTGACCACATCAGGTGGGGGCACGGCGACGTCGGTGACCGGCGCGGTGGTCGGGTTGTCGGGGAGTTGCAGGCGCCAGTCGTCGCCGTGCCAGACGACGGTGGTGTGGTTGCGGGTGACGGAGTTGTCGGGGTGGATGCTGTAGATGTCGACGTCGGTGGCGTCGAGGGTGTAGCGGGTGATCACGTAGCCGAGGACTTTCGGCGGGTCTTTGGTGATCGGGGCGGTGATCGAGATTTGGGCGCGCGCGGTCGCCCAGGCATCGCGGCCTGATCCGGGGGCGAGCATGCGCTGCCCGATCGCAGGCCATTGGTTGTCGGTGGCGATGGACATTCGCACGGTCGCGTGGATGGCCGCCAGCGCGGCACCGGCCGGGGCCCGATCGAATCCGGTGGCCACCGGCTCATCGATGTGGCGGGGACCTTCGTGGGCGACCGGCAGGTTGACTCCTTGGAACGGCTGCCACCGGACTCCGGTGGGTGCGATGGTGGTGGCGGTAACGCTGTGGTCGGGTGCCACGTCGCGGGTGTCATCACTGCCGCAGGCGACCACACCAGCGGCGATCGGTCCTGTAAGGGCCAGGGCCGTCAAGGTGGCGATTCGTCGTGTTCGGGACGGGTGCACGGGAAGGGTCTCCTCGGTTACGTGGGCAGGACGGCGAGAGCCAGCGAGCTGGCCGAGCCGAGCAGGACTGCGGCTGCCAGGGCACCGACGAGTCCTTCGACGGCTTCCTCCCGGTGAAGCCGGATCGCCAGCAGACCGCCGACCCAGACCGCGCGGGCGATGCACAGCAGCAGCACGAACCACGCCAGCCAGCCCAGTAGCTGTGTCAGCGGCAAAAGCACCTGTGTGGGTAGCGGTTTAGTGGTCAGCATGGGTCGTGCCTTGTTGATAGGTGCGGTAGGCGACCTCGAGGGCGGCCGGGATCGGCTCGGCGGTCTTGACGATCACCGTCGGAGGCACCGAGGGTGTGCCCAGGCGTGCGTCCCGACAGCCGCAGCTCCTCAGAGCCGAGGATGGTCAACGGCCGCAAGCCGTCCTGACCACCTCTGGCCGCTGGTCGTTCGGCGACGACCGATCCTGTGGTCGTGAAGAATTGCGGATGGATCCGGAGGTGGCGCATTTCTATCCGCCTCCGCTGACGGCGGCGTTCATGATCTGTCCGGCGCTGGTGGCGATGATGCCACCGACCAGGGCGGCCATGATGATCTTGGGTGACTCGACGGCACCGCCGTGAAAGCGTTCCCAGCCGAATTTGCCGCCGGCGTAGATCAAGGCACCGATTCCGGCGAGAGTGACGATCCAGGACAGATAGTTGACGAGATTGACCAGCTTGTCCGCCCCTGGCGGGGATTTCGGGGTGATCTTGATCTCTTGCGCGAGGACAGTGACCGCTCCGGTGACCGCGTAGACGGTGCTCATGGCGTTCCCTCCGAATCGTCTTGTGCCGCAGCATCGATACGTGTCGCGGCGAGGTGGGTGATGATCTGAGTTCCGGCGTGGTGCACGTCGGGGGGAACGGTGTCGGTCAACCGGGAGCGGCGCAGTGGCGGCGGGTCGAACGGCACGTATTGCGCCAGGTCGGTGAGTTCGCAGCTGAGGAGTTCGTCGTGCCAGGCGATCTGGTGGACGTGCTCGACCAACTGGGCCACGACCGAGCGGTACCGGCGCACGACCATGGGGACTCGTCCTGGGCGCGCGGCGGTCAGCACGAGCCCGATCACCTGCACCCCGTCCGGGGCCAGCCCGGCGTGCCATTCGCGCAGCCGGTCGGCAGCGGCGGTCAGGCCGGGCATGCACAGCCTGGCGGCGACGATCACCATCTGGGTTGTACGGGGTGAGCCGGGCCAGGCCAGGCCGGTGTCGGCGGCTGGTGCCCACCACCGCGCCAGGGTGGAAGCCGCCGCGCCGCCGTGCGCGCCGAGCACCGCGAACAGCGGCGGATGCGCTCCCACGGTCGGCAGCGGGGTGTCCCGCACCGGGGCAAGCTGTTCCGGCGTGGCGATCGTTCCCGCCTCGAGCCGGCTCGTGCACCGGGGGCGGTCGTCGCGGTGCAGCTGTGGCGGTGCGGTCATCGGTTAGCCCCGCTTCTGGATGTTGGTGATCACGACACCGGCCGGGTCATGACGGACGTTGATCAGTTGCAGGTAGTCGACGCGCTGCCCGTCGGGGTGCTGTTGGACCACATGCACCTCCGCGGCGCTGTCGGCGATCGGGGTGATCGCCACGCAATGCGTGGTCCCGGCCGGGATGGAGGCGATGCCCGCGGCCAACGCCTCCATCGAGAGTCCGGCCTCGGGGGCGGCGAGCCGCAAAGCTGCTTCAGCGCTGCGCTGGACGTAGTAGGCGTGCTCGAACGCCGCGATGACCCCGGCCACGCTGCGGGCATCGCCTGCGGAGTCGGTGACCGTGTGCCCGGACAACCCCGTGCACGCACCGGTGGAGGGCGGCGTGGTCACAGGTGGACCTGCGGTCAGGGTGGGGATCGGCTTGATGGAATCCGGCCTCTCGGCGACTCCGCTGAAACTCAGCCCGGCGAGCACGACTGCGCCAGCGAGGCCGGTGGCGAGCCCGACCCACACGCGGCGCGGCACCCGCGGGCGCCCCGGCCCGGGGATGGACGGTGGTGGCGAGGGCTGCTGCTGGTTGATCCATCGCCATTCCTCGCCCTCATGCTCCGGCCGCTCGGTCGTGGTCGATAGCGGCGATAATGCGGTGGGTTCGGCCGGTTGCAGCCAGCCCCATCCGTGGTCGCTGCTGGTATCGGTGTGTGGGCGGCTGTTGGGCATCGTCGGTTTCACCTCCTCGGGGGTGTGGTGGCGCGGGATTGTGGGCCCTTCGGGCGGGGGTGCCAGGGGAGAATCAGCAGACAAGGCTTGGGTACGTCTGCGGATTGGAACGGATCCGCCCGAAGGGGTCTTTACCGACCGCCGCTGGATCTCGGCGGCCCCGGTACAGGGCTGCTAGTGGCGGGTGCCGTTGCGGGCGCGGAGGATGTCGAGGTGACGGTGGACTGTGGTGCGGCGGGCGGTGAACCGGTTGCCGCGAGGTCACGTGCCACCGCGGTGAACCAGTCGGCGGTCGTGGCCAGCGCCGACCGGCCGGTGGGTGTGACCGGTGTGGTGCGGTAGGAGCCGTGGCGGCCACTGGTGTCGCTGTATTGCGCCGCAGCGGCGAGGGTGTAGAGCTGCTGGTGGTCGGTGACGGTGCTGGTGATCGCGTCGAATGCGTCGTTCACCCAGCGGCTGGCCGTCTGCGGCGGTACCAGCTCGACCACGGCGGTGGCGAGTTTCGCGCCGAGGCCGGCGACGGCCGCCCACGGGTTGGCCAGTCCGACGGTCGCCAATTCGGCGATCGTGGCCGGGGTGAACACTTTCCGTGCGACTGTCACCACCGCGTTCAGCCCGATGGTGCCGATTTTGAACAGCGCCGCGAGGGCCTCGCTCGGCCCCGGTGGGGCCGCGCCCGGGGTGGAGGCTTCGGCAAGCCGTTGCCCGAGCGGTTTCGTAGGCTGATACGACAGTTGATCCAAACTGGTCCCGGTGACGTCCTCGTTGATCACGCCCACCGCGGTGGTGAACATCGTTGTGGTCAAGGCTTCGGCGATGGTGGTGATCGCCGCGATCGGGTCACGCAGGTCCGAGCGGGCGGCGATGTTCGCGGCTGTGGTGGCCAGCCTGTGTCCGGGTGGGGTGTCGCAGGTCGCGTCACCGGCCGCGCACAGATCCGCCACCCGCCCTGACAACGCTGCGTAGCCGCTCGACTCCGTCGGCGGGGCGCCGATCCCGGCACCGGTCAACGGCTGGTTCAAAAGTGAGATCGTGGCAACCCGTTGCCCCGTGGTTCCGGGTGCCGCGGACGGGGTGGTGCTGTCGGGCCGGCCGGGCAGAACCGGGGTGTTCGTGGCGCGGTTCGGGTTGGCCAGCAAAGCGATCGCGGCAATGTTGTCCGGGCTGATGCGTGCGTTGCCCGCGCCGACGCGTTCGGCGAACCGCGAGACCGCGGGTGCGCCCTGGGCGTATCCGGCGGCGGCGATCTTCGTGGTCGGGCAGCGCGCAACGACATCGGCGGCGACGTGTTCCAGACGCTCGGCCGCTGCGGTGATTGCCGAGTCGTACGGCAGTGCCGTGCCGTCGGGTGCTCGTCCGTAGGGGACGTAGGCGCGCTGCACGAGATCACCGGCCGCAGCGGACAGTGGCCCGAACATCTGCCCGAGCGCGCCGGAGTCGCTGCTGACCCCAGCGTCCGGGGCGGCTTCCTCGCTGCCTTGTACCCCGAACGCGTACAGCACTGGGCAGGTCGCGCCGATCGGCGCGCCGGTGGCATCGGCGTGCACGACCCCGGCGGCGGTCGCGAGCGACATAGCAGCCGATACGAGCACCGCCGCAGTAGCGTGAGGCCCTCTGCTGGTGTGGGTGCTGGGATGCACGAGTCTTCACCTCGATCAGGATTGGTTTGGGGGCCTGCCCGCGCCGCGAGGGGGACGTGGGGCGGGCAGGCCGATTCAGGTGGTCTGGGGGTGGGCGGGGGTTGGGCGACGCTGCAGGTAGCCCGTCAATGTCGCGACTGCCTCCGCGGCTCCGTCTTTCGCGGCGCCGACGTGGCTTGTTGCGTAGTCACGCCAGCTCAGATCGACGCCGACCGAGCGGTATTGGGCGAACAACTGCCGCCCGAGTATGACGGGCACGAGTGCATCTTTGAGGCCGTGGTAGAGGTGCACCGGAACCTTTGGTGCGAAGCGGCCGCTGGTCTCGTTGGCCAGCACGTACCGCCAGATTGGGTCGTTCCACGGATCTGGGCGCTCGCACCACTTGCCTAGCGGTTGTTCGCGGTAAGTGACTAGCAGCGCCGCAGCGTCCAGCGCGCCGGCTTGCTCGATCACTTCTCGGCCGGCGTCGGTTATCAGGTGCCGCACCGGCAGATAGGCGTACGCGCGACTGAGGCCGATGAGCCCGGCCAGGGCCAATCCTGCCCACGGCCCGCCATCGATTTCCTCGATCAGTGCGCCAGGGTCCGCGACGACACCACCGGCGGCCACGCCGCGCAGATCCAACTCTGGGGCGTACTGCGGTTGTTGTTCGGCTGCCCACGCCGCGGTGCGGCCGCCGTCTGCATACCCCCACACCACACACGGCGCGGCATCGAGATCCGGGAGGGCTCGGGTCGCGCGGGCGAGGTCCAGCACCGCATGCGCGCCAGCGGCACCGGCCAGGAATTGATGCGGGCCCAGCCCGGTCATGCCCAGGCATGGTCCGTCCGGTACTGCAACCGTCCAGCCGCGCTCGAGGGCGGCCGCGATGGATTCGGATTCCGGTTCTCGCCCTCCGGCCAGCAGATGGGAAGGCGCACAGCGACCGCCGAGCCCGTGAAAAGACGGGCAATACACAAGGACCGGGCCGGGACCGGTGAGCCCGGCGACTGGGCTGGGTGTAATCACGGTCCCGGAGGCAGGCATTGGGGCCCGCGATCCTGTGGTGGCGTATACGACTTGCCACGCCGGGCCCGCGCCTCGCAGACCCGTCAGGGTGATCGGGCGGCGGCGCAGGAGCTGCCCGGCAGGGGCATCGAGGCCGTCATCGGGGCTGCGGTAGAAGTCGTCGTCGATCGTGCCAGGTTCGGTCATGGCCTGGCTCCGGCGATATCGTGGGCGAGGGCGATCATCCAGGCGATCCCGGAGTTGAGTTGCCCGTTGGCGGCGTAGTTGTTGTGCCGGGAGACCGTATCGAGGTACCGGACCCAGACCCCGGGGTTGATCAAGTCGGCGTTGTCGGCGACCAACTGCCCCCATGCCGCAGCGAGTTGACCGGCCAGCTTGGGCAGCAGGCCGATCGGATCCGCTGTGACCGTGGCGGCGATTTCGCCCCACCGTGCCGCCGCTATTCCGGCTTCTTCCGGTGTCGGTGCTGGGTTACGCGGGTCGGCTGCGTCGATCAAACGGTCCGCGAGCGGCAGCTGCGGCAGGTAGTCGACGTTGCCCCTGCCGACATGGAAGTCACTGAGGGTCACACTGGTCCACGCGTCACCCAGCACCGTTGACAACAGCGCATTGAGTGAGGCGAGTGCGGCGATCGGGTCGCGTAGGTCGGCTTGCGCGGCGATCTCCGCCCCGACGCGCAGCAGCGCGGCGCGCTCCGGCGCGGAGCAGGCCAGGTCACCGTCGGTGCAGACATCGGCGACCCGGCCAGCGAGTTCCCCGTAGCTGGTAGCGCCATCGGCGATTCCACCGCCTCCAGCGGGGGGATCGGACAGATGGACGGCTGACACTGCCGTCCCGATGGTGCCCGGCGCCGGATCCGGCACCGTCTGCCCCGGCCGTCCCGGGAAGATCGGCGCACCGACAGCGCGATCGGGATGGGCATACAGGGCGATCCCCGCGATACGGTCCGGCGGAACGGGACCAGCACCGGTACCAACGTCGTGCGCGAACGCCGACAGCGCTTGTGCACCTTGCGAATAACCGATGCCAGCGATCAGAGTGCCGGGACAAGTCTCGACGATCTCGACAGCAGCGGCATCCAGCCGATGGCGTGCTTCGGTCACGGACACCACGTACGGGTCCGGACCACCACCGGGGACCGCGCCACCGAAGCCCGCACCATAGCTGATGTAACTGCGTTGCACCAGGCCGGGAGCGCCTGCTAGGACGGGGCCGATGAATGCACCGACGACACCAGCATCGGCGAGCGGGTCGGCCGTCGGTGAAGACTGCCCGGTGCCCTGGACACCGAGTACGTACAAGGCGGGGCAGCCGGGGCCGATAGGTACCGCCACAGCCGTGGTGCTTCCGGTGGCCACGCCGAGCGCTGCCGAAGCTGCAACCGCAGCGGCGATAGTGCGCATTCGGCTTCTCCTGGAGACGGTCATGGCTGCCCGACCCCCACCCCAGCGCCGCAGCCCGCACCGACCGTACCGGCGGCCACAGCGCCGATCGCCGCCGCAGGAATCCCGGCGGTGACGGCCCCGGCCGCGGCACCAGCGGCGGCTCCCAGCGCTGTTCCAGCGACCCCGGAGGTCACTTCGCCGATGACCGGCACCGGTACCACCGTTCCCAGCGCGGCCCCTGCGATGCCACCGACCGTGCCGCCGATAAGGCCACCGACTACCGCGCCCGCCGCAGCTGCCGGGGCACCGGCGGCCGCCGCGCCGACAGCTCCACCGATCCCCGCTCCGGCGAGCGTGGTCCCGCTGACTCGGTCTGAGCGTCCGGCCGGAATACCGACCGAATCCAGCGCGGTCGCGACCTGCGCTTCGGCGTTCGCGGCGACATCGTTGATCACATCTGCGTATTCCGGCGGTAACCACTCCGGACGCGGAGCCTGCCACTGCCCGACTCGAATCGTGTTCTCTGGCGGTTCGATCGGCGCCACAGGAGCTACCGGTTCAGGCAGGTGCAACTCCTCGATCCGGACCGGCTCCACCGGCTGCTCCGGCGGCGGCGCCGGACGCGAGGGTGCGGCATTGCGGACCTCCGGCGGCTGTGAGTAGTAGATCTTGGGCGCAGGATCCGGCAGCGGGGGTACCGGCTCGGGCTCCGGTGCCGGTGGGGGCGGCGGAGCAGGTGTGGTGGTTCCGGGCTGAACCGGGCTGGTGACGCCGGGTTGATCAGCGATCGCAGCAAGGCTGGCGCTGGCGGTGCCTGCGGCTGCCATCATCACCGCCGCGGGCACCATGGCCGCCAGGATTGCGCGGCTAACTCGGCTGAAGCTGCGCGAGCAATCTCGACCCCAGCGCGCGTTGTTGTCGTGATCGCCGTGGACCGCATCGTCGCCATAGGCGAAGTGAGTACGTTTTCTGATCTTGTGCATGCCGAATAGACCCCGTCGGGAAGGTATGGAAAAGAATTCTTATGATCGGAATTCGCCGTTGCGCGTAGCGGTTCCTACCTCCCAGCAGCGAATCACTGCTGGGAGGCCGCGTCTCGAGGCGAGATGGTCAGATGAACGGAAGGATGAGCGCCAGTGCCTGAGCTGCCACGGACAACCCGTTGGAGAGCACAGACAGACCGGTATTCACCCAGTCTAGAACGATCAGAGGGTCCATCGGTTTCCTTTCAGTGGTCGAACTTGCGTGTCAATCAAAACCCGTCCCGTGCAGCAAAATCCAGTGTTTCGGCACACCTAATTTGCGTTAACGCAACCAGCGTGAAACTGCAAAATGGGTGATGCGCTGCGGCGTTCTGGGCCATCTCACGCAGCCAGCGATGAACAAAGTTCTCCCGCGATTCAGACTCTCGGCTACAGAAGCGCCCCAGGTTGGTCAGATTGGCAGATACATCGAAGTGTTCCCGAGCCTCGGCGATCAACGTGCACGGGAGAACAATCGAACAGCAGGATGTGGAGAACATATGCTACGAGGGATAGCCGCAGCACATATCGCGCGTAGATGCGGGTTCTGGCGCAGCTCGAAGTCAGGGCCATCAACTACATGCCCCGCGTTTTCGACGTGAGCTAAGAATGGACGGCCGACTATTCGAAAGGGCGTTGCGGAGGTATGGCGCGACGGCGCTGTTTCCGCCTACGAGTCGGCCGTCGGCGATCGGTTGTCTGGGGTTTGGCAAGATTCGGCGCCGGTCGTGAGCGCGGATGGCTGGCGGTCGACTGAATCGCTGCAGCGATGCCGCTTGCGGTCAGATACCACGATCGGCCGGCCTTATGGCCTGGCAGACATCCCTTTCGCAGCTGTTCTTCATACCAGCGTGTGGATTTCCGCAACGCTTGAGCGCCCACCGCTACAGGATATGTCGGCTCATGCGGCAGATTCTGGGTAAGGTTCGCCGACGGATCCGCTGAGCCGTCCTTTGCATGATCGCCCATTTCACCGACCTGACTGCCATTGCCGCCAGCGCCAGAACGGTTTCGCAGTTGCGATAAGGGGCGAGCGACTACGAGAATCACTGCACTTAGAATACCGTGGGGCGACGCGGGTAATTCATCGACAGGCGCCAGCCCGTCGCTGCCCGGTGGCCACGAAATGCCTCGCGCAGCGTGAGGCATTGATCGTAGGTGCACGCGGCAGCATGGACGATCGCTGCCCACGTCATTTGTGCCAGAACAGCGTCTAGGCCACCTCGATGTTGGGTCCGCGATAGCGCACCGGAAGGGCGGTGAGCAACAGTACGTCTCCGGTCTGACTGATCTCCGACATGGTCAAGCTATAGGAGATCAGTTCTCCGGTCTCGTTGTCGCGCCAGTGCAGCTGGTCTCCGGTGCTGCGGCCGTAGGAGATGCTGATGCTGCTGGCCCATAGCCGAGCGAACGTACTGTTGGGACGTAGCTGTCGCATCAATTCTCGGGCCTGCTCCGACGTCCGGTAGCGCCCCAACACTGCTTTGGTGGTTGCCACCGAATGAGCAGCCTCACGATCCCAATCGATCACGATGTCTCTCGCAGCCGGACTGAACAACCACACCGGCACCGACTCGCTGGCATCCAGCCCAGGCAGTGCTGACCGGAACGAATCATTACAGGCCAAGACGTTCCACATCGGATCCATGTAAGCCCCGAGCACTCCCCGTTCCTCGAGGGCATGGATATGGGTCATCAGTCCATCGTTCTCGCGAACGAGCCAGCGGAGGTTCGCGGCGGGTGCGAGATCCTCGGCGGGCGTGCGAAGCTCGAGTAGGTGACGTGCTTGCGCGCTGTCCAATCGGTATCCCAGGATCAGCTTGTTGAGCGTTTCCAGACTGGGTACCCGCTCGCCGCTTTCGATTTGGCTCAGGTATGACGCACTGACCTTCGTGCGCTCGAAGCTACCGGCCCGTGATAGCCCCAGGTGATCTCTGATCATCCAGCATGTCGTCGACAGCGTCGGTATGCTCGGCTGCACGCTGCGTTTGGGCTGGCGGTGTGCTGGACGCCGATTCAAGCGAACTCCCCCTCTCATGCAATGACCTCCGCTACGCTGAGCGCGGGTGGCACAACCAATGAGCGCCCCCGCGAGTTACCTTCGACCACTGGCGCGGCATCAGGGTTGCTGCAGCCCGGCGGTCCTCTCTGCTCAACCTTTGCCGCCCTGCCGCCGGGCGTCAATATCACAATCGTTGATACCTGCGCACCCGCCACTGAGCTCGGTCAGCCGTTAGTGTGCGAGAAGTCGATCATGCGCAGATGGGGGATCCGATGTCCTTAGGTGAAGTGTCTTCGAGCCTGCTGGCCGGCAGGACAGCGATCGTCACTGGAGCTAGCCGAGGTATCGGTGCTGCGATCGCGATACGGCTGGCTGCGGAGGAAGCCAATGTGACGATGATCGGTCGCACGGCTACACCGCATCCCAGGTACAGCGGCACGATCCATACCATGGCCGCAGAGGCGGAGGCCGCCGGTGGGGATATCCTGCCGATCGCCGCCGACGTGCGCGACGCCAAGGCGATGGCGGATGCTGTGCAGCGGACCGTAGACCGGTTCGGCGGAATCGACATGCTGCTGAACGTGGCGGCGGTGATCGAGCCCGCACCAGCGATCTCACTGACGATGAACCAATACGACTACATGCAGGACATCAATTGTCGTGCAACGCTTTTGATGACCAAACTGTGTCTGCCAGCGCTTCAGGATTCGGCGCGGGCAGGTCGAGCACCGCAGGTCCTGAACATCTCGCCACCGATCAACCTGGCTCGCGAGCAGATCGGCCGGTTTCCCGGATACACCGTCAGCAAGTACGGCGCTTCTTTGCTGACCATCGGGCTGGCACAGGAACTCGATGATCATGGCATCGCGGTCAACTCGTTGTGGCCGCGCACCACGATCGACACCGCGGCCGTGCGGAACAAGATCGGCGGCGGCGACGTCGCCGCAACCTCGCGCGATGTCTGGGTCATGGCTGATGCGGCACTGCTGGTGCTCACCCGCTCGACCTGCACGGGCCAACTGATGCTCGACGAGGAAGTACTTGTCGCCCACGGAATCGCCGATCTGGACAGCTACCGCGCAACCTCGGGCACCGGTCCGCTGACCAACGACATCTTCGTCGATGACTAGATCGGTCGCCTCAAGACCGAGGGCATCCCGCCCAACTCGTCGCTCTATCAGCCATCAATGAAAAACGTTGTGCACCAATATGATTTGCGCCACGTTCGGGTCACCGGCCACTGGTTCATCGGGAGACGGTTGGCCTCTTTGCCTTAGTCTGACCTGTTAGGCAGCCACGAAGCGTCCCGCGAGTCTGCACTCCCAGTTGCACCGCACACGCTCTTGGGGCTGCTGGAAGCCGAGCAAAGGCGGATGCCATGGTTGACGATGCCGATCTACCCGTACTGGCCAAGCTACTGCGGGCCGAGCGCGAAGCCGCGGATCTGACGCGCGAAGAAGCTGCCCAGATCGTGAAGGTCTCGAAGACGTTGATTTACGCGTGGGAGCGTCAAGGGCGGACTCCTTCGGCCGAGACACTCGAGGCGTTCTTGAACGGCCTCGAGGTCCCCAAGTGGCGAAGACCCAAGTACGCCGCGCTGACACAGCCACTGCTCAGCCAGCTCAACTGGGACATGGCGCCCGTGGTCACCCCGGACGACCAGCTTGGCCTGGACCACAACCTCGATCCCGCCTGCTACCACGACGACGCCTTCGACCTGTACGCCGCCAACCAACCACTGCTGACTCGCTTCCCCGGACTTGTCGCCCCCGCACCCGACGCCGACGTGCGACCGAATCTGCTCGAATGGGTGGTCCGGGCTCCCGCTGCGAAGAAAGTGATCAGGAACTGGGAGGAGCGGGCCATCGTCATGGCCAACGCCTTCCTCGTTGTCGCGCCCGGCCGGATACCCCAGCGGCGCATCCAGCAGATCATCGCTTCCTGCGAACAGGCACCCGAATGGCCCGAGATCTCCAGAATCCGCGCCACCGACGAGCACGTGCTCAACCAGCGAATCTTCCTCTGGAATCCCGAGACACAGCGCTACGAGAACCGCATCATCACCGCCTACACCTTCAAATACCCACCGCGGCCGTACAACGTCCTCGTTCTACAGGAAACGGCACCGCGGAACTGACCCACGCAGGACCGACCGAACGCGCCATCGCCGACTCCGACCGCGCGCACATCGCGGCAATACGATGGTCATGGATGTCGTCGCCGCCGCGTGACGCCGCGCAGTGGGGGACTCAGGTCTTCGGCATCGTTCGCGCGCCGGCAACACCCACCGCAGCCCACTCGCCTCGCGATCGAGCGGGCACAACTGCCATTCGGTGATCGCGGTGCGGTCGACCTCCACCGAAGCATGCGCCCGCGAGTAAGTCGCCTCCAGAAAATACTGGGCCGCCGCGAGGACGCTGGCTTGGTGGCAGACCACCGCCACTGCCTCACCGGGATGTATCCCCGCGATCAGCTCCAACTCGCAGCCCACTCGCGCCGCCCACTGCTCCCACATCTGTTCACCGACCGCCTCGAAGCCGAGCGGATGACAGTTCCCGCGTCGACTCCCCCACCGGCGGCCCGAGAAGCTGCGCGTGCACACCGACAGCCCCAGCATGTCGGCCACCACCGCGGGGGTCTGCGCCACGCGACGCGCGTGTGCTGTACACGCAGGTGATCCCGTGGCTGGACTGCTCGGCAGCCAAACGCTCCGCCAACCGCGCAGTCTGACTTCTACCCGTCGGGCGCAGCACGCGTGCGCCCTTCTCACCGGCCACACCATCGTCATACGATTCGCTGTGGGCGCAGCGAATCAGTAGCAGGCGCACATTGAATCCAACGTCAACCCCGATTTCGTTCACAAATCCACCACCCACCTCGCAAACCGCCTGCTACGCCGACTTCGTACTCGCCGACAGCATCACCGGTATCGAGCGCCTGCCGCCAACCACTACGCGTTGTACAACATCCTGTTGTACCGCAGCATCGACGACCTCCTGCTGGCATCCGACAGCGCACCGCCCGGGGAGTTCGACTGCCGTCAGTTACTGATCAGCGTGCCCGCCTCGACGGCCGACCACCCGGTATGCGATCATTTCGCATGCCGCAGCCCTGGGTGTCGGTAGCCGGACCGATGGCACCACAGTCCCGGCACCGCTGACCGACTTCCCGCGCACCGAGCAACTCGCCGCGCTGCGCATCCGCACGCACGCCATTCACTGTCGAGCCGGCGCCCGCGTAGCCCCGCTATGCCCTCCGCACCAGCGAAGTCGCTCTTCGACAGTGGGTTCCCCGGGATGCGGTCAAACCAGCGTAGGGGTAGATGGACCCGCTGGCCGAAAGGAATCCCGGATCCGAACGAGCCCCGAACCGGTCTGCGGCGGTTCGAGGCTCACTCAGGGGTATTCGCGCCTACCATCCGATCGCTCAAACAGTTGACGCCTCGAATCTATCCTGTGTGCATCTCATCTGAGAAATCCGCTGTCGCACTGATCGGTGGGCGGTCGCGACTCAGGCTGCGATGCTGAGCATGCTGGCGCGTACTCGGGGCAGTCGGCCCGCGATGACCTGGGCGGCTGATTCGCTGGCCTTGCGGTCGTTGTGCCCGTAGTAGCGGTCGGTGGTGTTGACGGTTCGTGCCCGGCGTCGCGGGAAACGACGAAGATCGGGACACCGTCCTGCAGTTCCACGAGATGCCGGTGTGGCGCAGCCGGTACGGGGTCAGGACCTTGCCGCTGAGCGTGCGGACTGCATGGCCGAACCGGCCCAGCAGTCAGGTGCGGGCAGTCGTGAGGGAACTGGCCGGACGAGCCGCGGTCCAGCTGCTGGCTGCCTTGCCGGCTCGGTTGTCCCGCCACACCACAGTT
>NZ_JBITBU010000022.1:0-9572 GCF_044452545.1 Nocardia sp. NPDC051900
CCCCAAAACCCGCAGCGGCAAAATCATGCGCCGACTCCTGCGCGACGTCGCCGAAGGACGCGAACTCGGCGACACCTCCACCCTCGTCGACCCGAGCGTCTTCGAGGCGATTCGGGCGGGCAAGGGCTGATCACACAGCGCTGAGCGCGGCCGGTGCCGGGACCCGGTACCGGCCGCACCCGTTAAGATTGCGTCAGGTGTGCCGGGAAGTCTGGTCGGCGAGTGGTCGCGCACCCCTTCAGCCGACGCCGGTGGGTGCCGCGGCCGCGCCGCCCGACCACCGGCCGAAAGGTTTCCCGTGATCACGCGAGTGCGCTCGGAACTGTCCCGCTACCTCCGCACGGAAACCTTCGGAGGCGCACTCCTCCTGATCGCGGCGGCCGGAGCATTGCTGTGGGTGAACTCGCCGTGGGGAGCCAGTTATCAAACGATCACCGAGACGGTCGTCGCGATTCCGCCGCTGCATCTGGAACTGACCCTGGCCGAGTGGACCGAGGACGGTCTGCTCGCGGTGTTCTTCTTCGTCGCAGGCCTGGAGCTCAAACGCGAACTGGTCGTCGGCGAACTCGCCGACCGCAGACGCGCCACTCTGCCGGTCATCGCGGCGATCGGCGGTGTGGTGACGCCCGCGCTGATCGCGGCGATGGTCGGGTTCGGGATCCCCGGCATGGACCGCGGCTGGGCCATCCCCGTCGCCACCGACATCGCGTTCGCGCTCGCCGTCCTGGCGCTGACCGGTTCACGCATCCCCACGGGCGCGCGGGTCTTCCTCCTCAGCCTGGCCGTGGTCGACGACCTGATGGCCATCGTCCTGATCGCGGTGCTGTTCACCACGACGGTGTCGCTGCTGTGGCTGCTCGTCGCCGCCGGGTGCTTCGCCGGGTGGGCATCGGGGCAACGCGCGCGAATCCGCACTCCGTTGCTCTACGTGCCGCTTGCGTTGGTGTCCTGGTACGCGCTACACGAGGCGGGCATCCATCCCACCCTGGCGGGCGTCGCCCTCGGCCTGCTCACCCGGGTGCGTGCGGATCCCGGTGAATCCGAAGCGCCCGCCACCCAGCTCGAGCACATCTTCCAGCCGGTCTCCGCCGGGTTGTGCGTTCCGCTGTTCGCCCTGTTCGCCTCCGGAGTCCCGTTGAATCCCACGGTCTTCGGTGAGTTGTTCACCGACCGGCTCGCGCTGGCCGTGATTCTCGGCCTGCTGGTGGGCAAACCGCTCGGGATTTTCGGGATGAGCTGGGTGGCAATCCGGTTGGGCGTCGCGACGCGGCCCAGCGGACTCGGCTGGCGGGACATGTTCGCCCTCTCGGTGCTCGGCGCGATCGGCTTCACGGTTAGCCTTCTCGTGGCGGAACTCGCCCTCGCCGATGTCGCGGACGGGTCGGCCGTCGAGTTGGCGAAGGCCGCTGTGTTGGTGACATCAATGGCGGCGTCGCTCGCCGGTTCGGCGCTACTGTTGCGGCGTGGGCGTGTCCACCAGGCTCGGCGGGACGCCCGTGCGCTACAACGTGAACAATACGGCGGCGCGAGCGATCCGCCCGGAGGCGGTAGCCTGCGTGACCACGGAGGGCACCGGGAGCACCGCCGATCGAACGGGAGTTGAAGCAGTGCCGGGACAGGGAGAAGGGTCGACCAAGTGAGTTTCAACCACGGCGGTAACGGGAGCGACGCGGAGCGCGGTCGTACGGTCACCTCCATTCCCCTCACGGATGCCGATCCGCTCGGCAACGCCAGTTTCGGGACGCTGGTGCGCGACGCCGCCGAGCAGATGTCGACCCTGGTCCGCGCCGAGGTCGAACTGGCCAAGGCCGAGGTCACCGGCGAGATCAAGAAGGGCCTGCAGGGCAGCGTCTACTTCATCCTCGCGCTCACCGTGCTGCTGTTCAGCACGTTCTTCTTTTTCTTCTTCCTCGGCGAACTGCTCGACGTGTGGCTGGCGCGCTGGGCGGCCTTCCTGATCGTCTTCCTGCTCATGGTCGTCGCCACCGCGGTACTGGCGTTCCTCGGCTACCGGCGGGTGAAGAAACTGCGCGCGCCGGAGAAGACGATCGATTCGCTCAAGCAGGCGCGCACGGTGCTGCCGCACGGCTTGGGCGCGGCCGCGCACGAGGACCGCCTCGCCCTGGAGAAGCAGACTTCCTAGGCGCGCGTGCGCGAGCCGGTACGGCGGCTACTAGGCTCGATCGGCGTGTCGGCGAACTTGCTCCCGGATCCGTCCAGCGTCCGTTACGACGGACCGTGGACGCATCGGGACGTGCACGCCAACGGCATCCGCTTCCACGTCGTGGACGCGGCGCCCGAACGGTCCGACGCACCGCTGGTCGTGTTGCTGCACGGATTCGGCGACTTCTGGTGGTCCTGGCGGCACCAACTGACCGGCCTGGCCGAGCTCGGCTACCGCACCGTGGCCGTCGACCTGCGCGGCTACGGCGACAGCGACAAGCCGCCGCGCGGTTACGACGGCTGGACGCTCGCCGGTGACGTCGCCGGGCTGATCCGGGCGCTGGGCTACACCGAGGCGACGCTCGCCGGGCACGCCGAGGGCGGTCTGGTCTGCTGGACCACGGCGGTGCTGCATCCGCGCTTGGTTCGCTCGATCGCGCTGGTGGGCTCGCCGCATCCGTCGGCGTTGAAGAGTTCCGTGCTGCGCAACCGCCGCCAGCGCGCGGCCTGGCTGCCGAACTTCCTTCGCTACCAGCTCCCCTGGTACGGCGAGCACTTGCTGACCACCGCCGACGGCTTCGAAGTGGAACGGCTGCTGCGCCAACGGGTCAGCGCGGGTTGGGCGAACACCGCCGAATTCGTCGACACCGCACAGCGGATGCGGTCGGCGATCCGGATCCCCGGCGCCGCGCATTGCGCACTGGAGTACCAGCGCTGGGCCTTCCGCAGCCAGTGGCGTCCGGACGGCCGCCGGTTCATGGCGACCATGCGCCAACCCATCCGCATCCCCGTCCTGGCCATGCGCGGCGAGCTGGACCCGTACGTACTGCCGGGAACCTTCCGCCGCGACCTCCATCTCTCGCCGGAGCGGCGGCTGGCCGGTATCCCGGCGGCCGGGCACTTCGCCCACCAGGAGAACCCGGACGCCGTGACGAAGGAACTGGCCAAACTCCTCGGCTGAACGCTTCGCGTTCCGGCCCTGCCACGGGTTCGCGGCCGGGTCTCGGTTCGATGGAAGCGCGTACCCACACCGATCCCGCGCTTCCGCCTGCCCAAGTCGCGACCAAGCCCTGCAGCGGAACGAGTTCCGCGACATCGGGGCGACACCCGATACCACGGCTCCGTTCCGGTGGTACGGCCGACCCGCGTCGCGGATCAGCTCAGCACACACGCCCCCGTGGCCACCGGCCCATCGGAACGCTGCGAAGCTTCGAGTTCGGAGCGGACTTCGTTGAGCGTCAGCACATAACCGGTGTCGTTGTCGGTCACCGCGGCGCCGAAGACGACCCCGAGCACCTGCCCTTCGGTATCCACCAGCGGCCCACCGGAATTGCCCGCCTGGACGAGCCCGCGGACGGTGTACACCTCACGCTTCACCGTCCCGTCGCGATAGATGTTCGGGCCGGTCAGATCCAGGGTCTCGCGGATCCGGGCCGCGCTCGCGGTGTACCGGCCACCGCCCGGGTAGCCGAGCACGATGGCGCTGTCGCCGGTACGCGCGGGCGACGGCGCCTGCGGCACGACCGGAGCGGTGAGTCCGGGTACCGAGAGCACCGCGACATCGGTGAACGGGTCGAACAGCACCACCGAAGCGGGCAGCGAGCCGTAGGCGGTGTCCACGTCGACGCTCGTCGTGCCCGCGACGACGTGAGCGTTGGTCATCACGCGCTCCGGGGCGATCACGAAGCCCGAGCCCTCCAGCGCCCGCTGGCAACTCGGCGCGACACCGCGGATCCGCAGCACGCTCTGCTGCAGCGAGGCGGCGACCGGGCTGGCCAGCACGCTCGGATCCGGTGGTTCCACCGCGGCGATCGGCGCCCGCCCGAACGGCCCGATCACGTCCGGCAGACCGGAGGTGTTGAGCAGCTTGGAGAATTCGTTGGGCAGCTTGCGCAGCCAGTTCGGCGCGACGTCGTTGACGTCGGCCAGCACCCGCGAGCCGTTGATCGCGGTCGCGATGGCCGGCTGCGACGAGGTGGCCAGCGGCAGTGCCAGCAACCACGCGGTGACCAGCACGGCGACCGCCTGCAGCCCCGCGCCGACCACGCTGTCCACGCTGCGCGTGAACGGATGACGCATGCCGCTGCGCGCCGCGCGCCCGAGCACCATGCCCGCGACTTCACCGACGATCACCAGCACCACGATGAGCAGCACGCCGGTGAGCACCCTGGTGCGGCCCTCGTCGACGTGCACCAGGATGTGCGGCGCGATCAGGATGCCCGCGACCGCGCCGAGCACCACGCCGAGGAAGGCGAGCGCGGAGGCCACCGCGCCCTGCCGCCAGCCCGAAGAAGCGGCGAGCAGGGCCAGTAGCACGACGGCGATGTCGAGCCAGGCCGACGAACTCATAACGTCATCCCCACGGCGGCGAGTGCGGTCTGCAGATCACGGACGTCCGCGTGGTCCCACTCGCGATCCCAGCCCGCGGCCTTGCTGATCCCGGCGAGGATGCCGCCGGTGAGGCCCCAGACCAGCATCCCGTCCACCTGGAACGCCGGGCTCTGATAACCGAGCGGGCTGCGAACCAGGAAGCGGTTGGCCGGATCCAGCAGCTGCGCGAGCGGCACGCGCACGACCCGCTCGGTCTCGCTCCGGTCGACCACCTGCACCGCACCCGGCGTACGCCAGTACGCGAGCACCGGCGTCACGTCGAAACGAGAGACCGGCACGAACAGCTTGGGTTGTACCGCGAACGGTTCCACGCCGGAACGGTCGAGGCCGGTTTCCTCGCACGCCTCCCGCAGCGCGGTATCGATCGGCCCGGCATCGCCCGGGTCCGCGGCGCCACCGGGGAAGGCCACCTGGCCGCGATGCTGACGCAGGGTGGAGGCGCGCTGGGTGAGCAGCACCTCCGCGTCGGCGGGCAGACCGCCGGGGGCGTCCGGGTCGGGCTCCGGCGAGCCGCCGAACAGCACGAGCACCGCCGCTTGACGCGGCTTCGAGGTCACGGTCATGGCGCGGCGCAGCGCACGCGCCCTGGTCGCGGTGTCGGCGCTGTCGAGGGCCGGTTCGGCCGAGCGGGTCAGCCAGTTCGGGATGCCGGGGGGCATTTCGATGGTCATCGCGCACCTCCCCCGCGCATTCGCCCACCGACCCGCGTGCACGCCCGCACCGTCACCTCCACCATTGATTCGTCCACCCGCATCGTCATGCGGCCACTCCGAGCTTGCCCGCGACGGTATTCGCGATGTCATCCACCCCGTCGAAAGCGCGCACCTCGACGTCGGCTATCGAGCCGTCGGCACGCACAAGCACCGAGATCGGCAGCACAGAGGGGGCGCCGACGACTGTGCGCACTCGCGCGTCGGCGTCGAGCACGCCGGGCAATCTCACGTCCAGTCCGCGCAAACGGGACAGTGCCTTGGCCTCATCAGGGTCGCTGTGCACGGTCAGCACCGTAATCGCGTTTCCGGCGCGTTGGGCGTATTGCTGCAAATACGGCAACTCTCTGGCGCACGGTGCGCACCAGTAGGCCCAGAGATTCAGCAGGGCGGGCTTGCCCGCCAGCGCGGCGGCCAGGTCGACCGGTTCGCCGTCCGCCAGACATCCCAGCGTTATCCCGGCCAGCGGACCGTTGCCGAGGGCCGCGCCGCTCGGGCAGTCGGACAGATGGGCGGCGGCGCGCAGGTCATCGGAGACGCCGGAGGCAACGGGAGCCTGGGGTTGCTCCTCGCTCCGGTCGTCGCCGCGCGGCCACACCGCGACCGCCAGCGCGACCACGACGATCAGACCGGCAAGTGCCCAGCGCCACGCATGTCCCGCACTCCTTCGGCCCGAGGGCTCAGAACTCACCGGCCCACCAGCTCGAGCAGATGCTCCCGCTCCGGCCCCTTCACCAACTTGGCCGCGGCCTCCGGATCGGTCGGCCCGATCCCGAACGACGGACAGTCTTTGACCAGGACGCACGCACCGCACGCCGGCTTGCGGGAATGGCAGACGCGCCGTCCGTGGAAGATCACCCGGTGCGACAGCATCGTCCATTCCTTGCGCTCGATCAGCGCGCCGACGATGTGCTCGACTTTGACCGGGTCCTCCTCGTCGGTCCATCCCCACCGGCGCACCAGGCGACCGAAATGGGTGTCGACCGTGATGCCGGGGACCCCGAACGCGTTACCGAGGATGACGTTGGCGGTCTTGCGCCCGATGCCGGGGAGCTGGACCAGTTCGGTCAGGGTGTGAGGCAATTCACCGCCGTGACGTTCCAGCAGCGCTTGGCCGAGTCCGATCAGGGAGGAGGTCTTGTTCCGGTAGAACCCGGTCGGCCGGATGTATTCCTCCAGCTCCGCGCGATTTGCCTCGGCGTAGGCCCGCGCGTCCGGGTAACGGGCGAACACCGCGGGCGTGGTGAGATTCACGCGCTCGTCGGTGCATTGTGCCGAAAGTATTGTCGCCACCGCCAATTCCAGCGGTGTGGTGAAATCCAGCTCGCAGTGCGCGTCGGGGAAGGCGGTCGCCAGTTCACGGTTCATCCGGCGCGCGCGGCGGACCAGCCCGAGCCGGGTTTCCGCCTGTCGTGCCTTGGTTTTCCGATTCGGAGCCGCGGCGGCGACCGGCGGCGTTCCGGAGGGCTCGGAGCCGGGCGGAAGCCCGTTCCCGGAGGCGGTGGAGGGGGAGACGCGCACGCGTCCACCATACGGAATCGGCAGACAACGTTGTCCTTCCAGTTCAGTTGCCGTGTTCCATCTGAGACCTCGACCGTGTTTACTGCTCGTCATGCAAGGACTCGCTGTGGTGCTCTTCCCAGTGGTGCTGATGCTGTTCGCACTGGGTATGGAGCGGGTCGAGAACCGGCTCCGCAAGCTTCTCGAACCCGACGAAGAGGTTCAGCAGTACCTGGACAAGGCAAGCAACGCCGAGGTGAAGGAGCTGACCAAACTCGGTCTGCCCGCCGCCGTCGCCCGGATGCGCAAGCGCCGCTCCCGCGGCGATGAGATGGACGTGGCCCGCGCCAGCTGACGCGGCGCAAGTGTCGCGCAATCCACTCGTTACGTGGTGTCCGTCACTACGCTGTAGTGACGCCGCGTAGACTGCGCTGTTGGCCGAGTCGCTTCGGTCCGGTACAGAGCCATTTCCCTAAGGAGCACATTCGTGGACGAGGCCCTCGCCAGAGCAGGCATCTTCCAGGGCGTCGAGCCCACTGCGGTGGCCGCCCTCGCCAAGCAACTTCAGCCGGTGGATTTCCCGCGCGGTCATGTCATCTTCAACGAGGGTGAGCCGGGTGACCGGCTGTACATCATCACGTCCGGCAAGGTGAAGATCGGACGCCGTTCGCCCGATGGGCGCGAGAATCTGCTGACCATCATGGGCCCGTCCGACATGTTCGGCGAGCTGTCCATCTTCGACCCCGGTCCGCGCACTTCCACCGCCACCACGGTGACCGAGGTGCGCGCGGTGACGATGGACCGCGACGCCCTCAAGACCTGGATCGACCAGCGCCCCGAGATCGCCGAGCAACTGCTCCGCGTCCTCGCCCGCCGCCTGCGCCGGACCAACAACAACCTGGCCGATCTGATCTTCACCGACGTGCCCGGCCGCGTCGCCAAGGCGCTGTTGCAGCTCGCACAGCGCTTCGGCACGCAGGAAGCCGGCGCGCTGCGGGTCACCCACGACCTGACCCAGGAGGAGATCGCCCAGCTGGTCGGCGCCTCCCGCGAGACCGTGAACAAGGCGCTCGCCGACTTCGCGCATCGCGGCTGGCTGCGGCTGGAGGGCAAGAGCGTGCTCATCTCCGACTCCGAGCGCCTGGCCCGCCGCGCCCGGTAACACGCCCCGAACGACGAACGCCGGGTTCAGCGCTCCACTGAACCCGGCGTTCCGTTGTTCCTGTCAGCCGTGCACGCGCAGGTAGTCCAGCTGCGCCTGCACCGAACTGCGCGCCGCGGGCCACAGCCGCTCGTCCACATCGGCGTACACGCGCCGTACGACCGCCATCGCGTCCGCATCCGAGCCGAGCACCCGCAACGCTTCCCGCACCTGGCCGAGGCGCTCGTGCCGGTGGGTGATGTAGTAGCGGGCCACCGGCTCGAGATCCGGATGATCCGGGCCGTGCGCGGGCAGCAACGCCTTGCCCTTGCCCGCTTCCAGCAGCCGGTCCAGCGAGGACAGATAGTCGGCCAGCGCACCACTGCCTGACCCGAGCACGGTGGTGCCAGCGCCGAGGATGGTGTCGCCGGTCAGCACCGCGTCATCGAGGACGAAACTCACCGAGTCGTCGGTGTGGCCCGGCGTTTCCAGCACGGTGATCCGCAGGCCCGCGGCCTCGATCACCTCGCCGTCGGCGAAGGCGGCAGCCGAGCCGCGCAGAAAGCCGGAATCCTTGGCGCGCACGGATGTCCCGGTCAGTTCGACCAGATGATCGATCCCGCCGGTGTGGTCGTGGTGGTGGTGGGTGATCAAGGTGAGAGCGACCCGGCCACCGGTGGCCTCGGCGATCGCGGCGCTGTGCGACTCGTCCTTCGGACCCGGGTCCACCACCACACAGTCCGACCGGCCCGCCGCCCGCAGGATCCAGGTGTTGGTTCCCTCCAGGGTCATCTGTCCCGGATTGTCGGCGAGCAGCACCGCCGCCGTCTCGGTGACCTGTCGGAGCTGCCCGTAGGCGGGGTGTGTCAACGTCATCGCAAAACCTCGGATAGAAACGGAGCCGACTGTTCCGGTCTAGCGCACCTCGGCGATCAGTTCGACTTCGACCGGAGTATTCCGGGGAAGTTCGGAGACGCCGACGGCCGAGCGCGCGTGCTTGCCCGCGTCACCGAAGACCTGACCGAGGAACTCCGACGCACCGTTGATCACCACCGGCTGATCGCCGAATCCGGGTGCCGAAGCCACGAATCCGACCACCTTGACGATCCGAACCACCGCGTCCAGCCCGACCAGGTCGTGCACCGCGGCCAAGGCGTTGAGCGCGCACAGCCGGGCCGCTTCCTTGGCCGCCTCCACCGAAACCTCCGCGCCGACCTTGCCGACCGCCGACAGCTCGCCGTTCACGAACGGCAGCTGACCGGAGGTATAGACGAGCGACCCGGTGCGGATCGCGGGAATATAGGCCGCGACCGGCGCCACGACCGGGGGCAGGGTGATTCCGAGCTCGGCGAGGTTCTTCTCCCACTGGGTCACTGCGTCACCCTCCTCCGCTACTTGGGCCGCTTGAGATAGGCGACGTGCTGCTCACCGGTAGGGCCGGGCAGCACGGTGACCAGCTCCCAGCCGTCGGCTCCCCACTGATCGAGAATCTGCTTCGTCGCATGCGTCAGCAGCGGCACGGTCGCGTACTCCCACAAGGTCGTATCACTCATGTGCGAGAGCGTAGCTCTGTCTGATTGCCGCGACTTCGTCGCGGCGTGTTCGCGGCCCCCTTGTGGCTCGCGTTTGCGCGACCGCCGCTGGCGACTTCGTCGCGGACGTGGCGG